>NZ_JBXPBY010000005.1:0-269778 GCF_056930735.1 Acinetobacter sp. B-6
AAAAGATATGACCCAGACCAGTGCTGTAACCAATGATGAGCCTTCTTTAGAAAAAGGTGTGCGTTCAACAGCTTGGTTGGTATATCTCGGTCAGCCGTGGCTTGAAAAACTCGATAAAGTACAAGCCATTCAACAACAAGACCCGAATACGCCGTTACGTTTAGAGCCGATCAATGGAGGAGTGTTTTTTAGAGCAGATGAATCACCACAATTGGCAAGAATAGGTTTACCACGCCCACAAGGTTATCAAGCGTTAAATAATATTCTTAAACCAATTCGAGAGAAAATGCTTCCGTTAACGCAATATGCCGATTCATTGGCAGATTGGGAACCTGTATTTTTTCAGCCAGAACAATGTGATTGGTGGCTTGAACGTTGGGATCGTGAAGATGATGCTGAATTATTGAAAAAATATCCTGTTCCTGACTTTTACGATCAATTTTCTAATTCAAAGTAGTATTAAGAATGTTTAAAAATTTTCTAGTTTCTCTTTTAACAATATTAATCGCATTTTTAGTGTGCTCATGTGATCAAAAAACAAATGCCAATAAAAAAGAAAGTGCCGTCTCTTCAACCTCAAGTGAAGAAAAAATACCAACATCAAAAGAGATAATGGAACAATTCATTAAAACTTTTCCTGAACTAAAGCCTTCAGATTTTCCACCTTTGGACTCAGAAGAAAGTGCATTTTGGTGGTTAATGCTTTGGGAGTCTGATTATGAAATTTCAAGCAAATATATTGCTAGGTCAGACTATAAAGATTGGTGGTCATTGATAGAAAAATCTATAAATGGACTTCATATTGTCCAAGGTAAAAAAATAGTGCTTGAACCTAGTTTAACAAAAATGTATGCGAAAATCGAAAAACTGGAAAATGATGAAGATAATTCGTTAGCTTTAGACGACATTTATACTGCATATTATGAAAATGTTGTAAATGAAGTTTTAAAACAGAATTATGATGTAATTGGTTTGGATATTGGAGAAGGCGCGAATTTTATTTTAACAAAACCTAACAATCCTGAATTGCAGAAATTGGCAAAAATGCTACAGCTCACATATCCAGAAAGTCAAGTTACTGCATATCAAACAATTTTTTATCCTGATAAATATAATTTTGAATTTACAGCAGATAAATTAGGTAAATGAATCACCGCTTAAATTACAGTAATGTTGATTCATTGAGGGAGGATTAATCCTCAGTTATCAGAGATACAAGGATTTTAAAACAATCAATAGAGGTCAAAAGACCTCTATTTTTGTATCTTAAAAACACAATGAATGGACAGAAAAAAGAGTGAGATTAAATGCTAAATATTGCTCCATTTTTTCTTCATATTTCAATGCTATAAAAATATATAGTCAGTGCTATTTTAATCGCTTATAGATTTGTAATAGTGTGATTTTAAACACAATTTAAAGACATTGTTGTTTATTAATTGATCAATGTTTAACAATCCTCTACAATACTTTTGTCCTAAAAGTGTTTAAATGATGCAAATAAATAATTCTGCTCAGAGTTATTTTTTAAGATTCGTTTCAGTTTTATTCTTTTAAATCATCGCTGTAAAACGTCTGTTTTAATTCGCCTTAAAAAAGGATTTTAGTGTTTCAGAAATGAAGTGCTATAGGCGGGTTCAGATTTAAAACAATGATGATCGAGTATTTAAATATATGCTAAGCCGTTACTTTTCTCCTTCAGCGATGATATGCGTAACACTATTGTTTTCATCCTTTTATAATAGTGCTATGGCAGAAGTAGACCAAGTTGCTACTGAAACTCCTATTGAGCATGAACTACCTAAGATTGATTTAAATACGCTGACAATTATTGGTTATCATGAAATTACGCCAAATCATGATGCCGTCATTCCTGATTATGCGGTTACCACAAAGCAGTTTGAATTGCATTTAGACTGGTTACAGAAAAACGGCTATCACTTTGTCAATGTTGACCAAATTATTAAAGCCAATGAAGGTAAGTTTAAATTACCGACCAAACCCGTTTTATTGACTGTCGATGATGGTTATCAGTCTTTTTATCAATATGGCTTTCCAGTAATTAAACAACGCAAGATTCCAGTTGTATTGGCTGTTGTGGGTTCTTGGCTAGAACCAAAAGCCAATGAAATGGTTCAATTTGGTGATGATAAATTACCACGTAAAAAACTTTTGTCTTGGGATGAACTGAAAACCATGCAAAAGAGCGGATATGTGGAAATTGGTAGCCATAGCTATAACTTACACCGGGGTATTTTAGGCAATCCTCAAGGGAATTCTGAGCCTGCTGCGGTAACACGTGAATATTATCCAAAAAGTAAAACCTATGAATCGGATAAAGTCTATGCAGATCGTATTTTCAATGATTTGAAAAAGAACAATAAAGTATTGCAATCACATGGTTTAAAAGCACCACGCGTCATGGTGTGGCCATATGGTCGCTATAATATGGAAACAGTCGCATTGGCTAAAAAAGTGGGCATGCCAATAACAATTAGCTTGGACGATGGTCCTGATCATATTGAAAAGTCATTAGGTCATTTAAACCGCATTTTGGTCGAAGGTAATATGACCACTGACGCTTTGGCACAAGAAATCCAAAGTCGTCAAATGAATTTTACTGACAATAATCGCCCGCAAAAAGTGATGCATGTCGACCTTGATTATATTTATGATCCAGACGAAGCACAGCAAGAGAAGAATTTAGGACATTTGTTAGATCGTATTCGTGAAATGAATGTGACCACAGTATTCTTACAAGCCTTTGCTGATCCAGATGCAAACGGTTCTGCTGACATGGTGTATTTCCCGAACCGTTATCTTCCAATGCGTGCAGATTTATTTAACCGTGTTGCTTGGCAAATTCAAACCCGGACGCATGTGAGTCGTTTATATGCCTGGATGCCGTTGTTGGCTTGGGATTTACCTGCATCAAATCCAGCCTCTAAAGATGTTGTGGTAACTCAACAAGCCAAAGACAGTGATCATCTCAACATGGGTTATCACCGTTTGAGCCCATACTCTCCTGAAGCACGTAAAGTGATCGAAGGTATATATCAGGATTTAGCAAAGTCGACGACTTTTGATGGAATTTTATTCCATGATGATGCAACCTTATCCGATTATGAAGATGCAAGCCCTCAAGCGATCCAAGCCTATCAAAAAATTGGCTTACCTGCGGATTTAGAAGAAATTCGTAATGATGATGCGAAACTGCAAAAATGGACTGATTTTAAAACCAAGACAATCGACAGTTTTGCAATGGATTTGGCGCAGAAAGCACGTTATTACCAACCATTTTTACTCACAGCTCGTAACTTGTATGCGCAGGTGGCACTGTCTGCATATTCTGAAAACTGGTATGCGCAGTCTTTAGAGCAGTCACTTAAAAATTATGACTTCACTGCAATCATGGCAATGCCTTATATGGAGCAAGCCCCTGACGCAACTAAATTCTATAAAGATTTAGTGCAACGTGTGAAGAAGCAGCCCAATGGGATCAAAAAGACAATTTTTGAGTTACAGGCAGTAAACTGGCGTAATAATCAGAAAATTCCGACTTCTGAAATTACTCAAACAATTCAGTCCTTGTACCAACAAGGGGTGATGCATGTGGGTTATTATCCAGATGATCCGATTGAAGATCATCCAAATACTGCCGAGATGCGTAAAGTATTTGATTCTAAACCACAACGATTGGTTCCTTAAGGTGTGATATGAGCGCAATCCAGCACCTGTGGCAGTCCTTATTAAATTTTATCTTCTATTATCCATTATTTATGTCATATCTATGGATGATTGGTGCTTTAATTTTCTATTGGAAAGAGCGTAAAGAGCCTCCATATACTCAGCCAGCAGCTTTAGAAGAATATCCTTTAGTTGCAGTGCTTGTTCCTTGTTTTAATGAGCAGGATAATGCTGACGAAACCATCAGCCATGCATTAAAGTTGAATTATCCCAATTTTGAAGTTATTGCAATCAATGATGGAAGCTCTGACAATACAGCCGAGATTCTCAATCAATTGGCATTGAAGTACGACAAACTGCGTGTTGTACATTTGGCAGAGAACCAAGGTAAAGCGATGGCTTTACAAGCGGGGAGTTTGCTTACTGAGGCTGAGTTCTTGATCGGGATTGATGGTGATGCTTTGCTTGATCCACATGCTGCACAATGGATGATTCGTCATTTCTTAAATAATCCAACCGTTGCAGCGGTTACAGGTAACCCTCGTATTCGTACACGTTCAACTTTGCTTGGGCGCATTCAAGTCGGTGAATTTTCTTCGATTGTCGGAATGATTAAGCGTGCGCAAAGAACCTTTGGACGTCTATTTACTGTATCAGGTGTGATCACGGCTTTTCGAAAAAGTGCTGTACATGAAGTAGGGTATTGGTCACCCAATATGCTGACTGAAGATATTGATGTCACTTGGAAGCTGCATCGTGCAGGTTGGGATGTCAAATTTGAACCTAATGCATTGGTGTGGATTTTGATGCCTGAAACCTTTAATGGTTTATGGAAACAACGTTTACGTTGGGCAATGGGTGGTGCGCAAGTTTTAATTAAGAATATAGATGTATTATTCAAACCGAAACTGAATTTTTTATGGCCTTTGATTATTGAGTTGATTCTAACGCTGGTCTGGTCATATTTAATGTTGATTATGGTGATTTTCTGGATATTACATTTGGTTCTTCCTTATGCTGGATTCCCAGCAATGAGTTCTCCATTATTACCGATGGGAACAGGAATCTTACTCGGTACGACTTGTTTATTACAGTTTGCAATCAGCAAATGGATGGACAGTCGTTATGAATCAAGTTTGGCAAAAAACTATTATTGGATGATTTGGTATCCTTTTGTATTTTGGTTGATTACCGTAACGGCAAGTATTGTGGCATTTCCTAAAGTTCTTTTACGTGGTGACAGTAAACGAGCTCGTTGGGTAAGTCCTGACCGTGGGATGCGACAAGATGACTAAAAGGTTAAATAACTTAAGCCAATATCGTGCTTTTGAGATATGAAAATGAAAACTGAGTCTTTGATTATTGATGTACGCAAGCAGTTACCTTGGCATCGTCGTTACTTTTCGACAACCATCACTGCAATGTTGTGGGCATTTTGGTTGTTGCTTTGGAGACCGATTGTTATTTTGATTGGCTATCTGTCTTTAGAAAAGCCACAATTGGTACACTACTTTTTTAATGCTTTTGCAAAAGCTCTAGAAAGTGGTTTGTTTGCTTTAATTGCTTGTGCGATTTCGTTGTGGTTGTGGAGTAACTTTGTGCCTGCTAAAACTAAAAAAGAAGCAGAAGCAAAATCTACTCAGGAATATGCTGATTATTTTAATCTGAATGCTGATGCATTGGTGCAATCTCGTCAGCAAAAAGTGGCGACAGTACACCATGATGCAGATGGTCGTATTACTTACATTGACTAAGGGTTGAGTCAATAAAAGTCCCACAGGTTGGGGCTTTTGTTTTCATAGGGAATAATAGATGTCCGCAAAAATAAATTCGGCAGAAAGTATCCGAGGCTTAGCCTGTTTAGCTGTCGTATTTTCTCATCTTGCCATGAGTTTTTTTCCATATTTACATCACTTTGATCCTCATGAAACCACGGATCTTAAATGGGTGTATCACGTACATCATTCGCCGTTTGGTTTTTTTTACTCAGGCGATGCAGCTGTTTTTGTTTTTTTTGTATTGAGTGGCTATGTACTGAGCTATGCCATCTTAAAAAGCCCGCAGCAATTTCATTCTAAAATCAAGAATATGATGATTAAGCGTTATCCACGCTTAATGATTCCTGCACTCGCATCATGTTTGCTGATCTGGTCAGTCTTTAAAATCATTCATATCGATAGCCAGCATGTGGGGGCTTGGTTACAAGCATTTGCAGTACAAAATTACAGTTTTAGTCATGCACTTTATGAAGGCACGATAGGTGCTTTTCTATTTTCTGAAAGTGATATCAATTGGGTCTTGTGGACCATGACCATTGAGTTGATGGGTTCATTTGTCTTATTTTTCTTACTTTATCTTTATCATTATAAAAAGATAGCATTTTGGTTCGCATCACTACTGATTCCCTGTCTTGCATTTATATGGCGCGGACAAGGGTTTAGCTTTGGTATTTCGAGTTTTATTATTGGAATCTATATTTATCTCTATGCGAAAACATTGCCCAATTTGATTGCGATTCTCATGTTGTTCACAGGTTTGTATTTTGCAGGAGCGCACAATACCAGTACATCATATGCGGGTCTTTACCATATCTTAGGTGAAAACACCTATGATTATGGCAATTTTATTGCAGGAATCTTGATTGTTTATAGTGTATTGATGAACCCATTATTATCGCGACATTTGGATCATCCTATTTTGGTGTGGCTCGGTAAATTATCTTTTTCCATTTACTTACTGCATTTGTTGATGTTGTATTTGGTGTGTATTCCACTGTTTAATTTATTTTTAACTTGGCATTGGGCATATTCGTGGGCTGTTCTTGTTTCCGGTCTAAGTGCAATTGCTGTGACTTTAATCGTTGCAAATTTTTATAGCCAATATGTTGATCAATTTGCGATAGATACCAGTAATCGTATTGCAAACAAAGTGCTTAAGCTCAGAAATAAGCCATAAGTTATAGTTGAAAAAGTTTTTTACAATTACAGCTGTATTTAGCTGTTTTTTAGACAGTTAAAGTTTGAAAAATATCAGGATTTGAGAAAATATAGCGGCTCTTTGTCAGCATGGATCGCTTATATGCGCCTGATCAAATCTATCGTTGTTTCGTTAATGGCAATGAGTATTCAATTTTCACAAGCTGCAGCCTTAAACTCTCAACAAGCATTGACTGAAGCTCCACCGATGAGTCTGTTTGAGCTGTGGAATGCACCGATTGAGCCTTTTAAAATTTTCAACCATGTTTATTATGTCGGTACTGAAAATCTTTCTTCAGTCTTATTTGATACAGGTGCAGGTTTGGTTCTCATTGATAGTGGAATTGATCAATCTGCGGTGCAGATCAAAAGTAATATTGAGAAATTGGGTTTTAAAATCACCGATGTTAAATATCTGTTAAATAGTCATGCACGTTTGGATCAAGCAGGTGGTTTTGCCAAATTAAAACAATGGAGTGGGGCAAAACTGATTGCCAGTGCAGAGAATGCTGAGATGCTCGCCAATGGCGCCAGCACGGACTTTGCTTTGGGAAATCAATTGCCATTTCCTCCTGTAAAAGCGGATCTGATTTTTAAAGATGGCGAGCAGTTAAAGTTGGGTCAACAAGTCTTTACAGCTCATGCTACGCCTGGGCATTTACCGGGTGCGACTTCATGGACAACCGAAGTACAGTATCACTTTAAACATTATCAAATTATTTATGCTGATAGTTTGTTTACAGGGGGCTATCATTTATTAAATAACAAAAATTACCCTCATATCGTGACGGATATGCAAAAAACATTTCAAACGTTAAATGCGATTCATGCTGATATCTTTTTGGCAAATAAAGCTGATCGTTTCAATATGAAGCAGAAATTGGTCAGACTGAAAGCAGGTGATCAAAATGCATTTATTGATCCAGATGGATTGCAAAATTATGTGGCAAAAGGTAAAGCAGAATTTGAGCAACAATTACAACAACAGCAAAGCTTGGCACAGTTAAAGACCTTACAATAATCATTTTTAAATGTTCTATACGTACGGATAGGGTGTTGTATCATTTAAATATTGATACAATGATGCTTGAATCGATCATTTCTTTGCTAAAGTATTGAAGTGATCATCCTTTATTCTAAAAATATAGAAAATCGACATGAAAATACGATCATTCCCATCCGTTTTATTGATTTGTGGTTTAGTGGCAACAGCACAAATCTATGCCAAACCATTTGAACAATTAACTGTTCAAACGAAGCTTTCTAATGAATGCACACAAGATGATAGCGACATATTTACAGCACAAACTTACCAGTTAGGTTCAACAAAAGTCGGGTTAAAGAGCTATTCATGCCAAACCAAGAAGCAAAATAAAGAACAATATTATTCAGCATATGGATTGCAGTTTAATGGCAAAAAAACTGTCTATTTTGTTGATCATAGTGTTGATGCTATTGGTTATGTTGCAGTAAAAGCAGAAAAAATCGATGCAGATACTGTTTATTTTGATGGTATGTATGAACGAGGTGGTGATTTAATTATTGTATGGGTAGAAGACTTACAACATATTCATCATCTAAAAGTTCATTATATGGCATCAGATGAAGGAGGTGTAAAGCTCTATACACGGAATAATCAGATCTACATTCAAAAAATTGATTTAAAAGAACTTGATGGTGACAAGCCGATTTATAAAAATGTAGGAAAACCCATAACTTTAAAGAAGATACCAAACAAAGGGCTTGTATTTTCAGGTGGGAATTTAAAGCTATTTCAAACAACTGCTGATTAGGTATTGTAAAGAAAGAAATTGTTACGTTTAAAGCTGATCAGTTGATTTTGATCGTTATACAATTCAATCAGTATATCACTAAAAAAACAATCAAAATATCTAGCTTTAAACTTGGCAAATACGTCTGAACTAAGCTGTATTTTATGTTTGAGATGAGTCTATGTTGAAATTAATCATTGTTTTACTCATTTTGATTGCACTCTATGTGTTATGGCGTTTGTTCGCTAAACATAAAATTAATGCAGCCGTTGAACAGCAAAGGCAAGACCTTTCCAAATGGATAAAAAATTCACCCGAAGATCATGAATTGCCTGAAAAAACCAAGCTGATTAAACAGATGATTGATCAAGAACGGCAAAAAAACACCATAGAAATATCCTCAACACAAGATCCTATAGATCAAGTTGAACAGCAAGTTATGACCGAACCAGAAACTGCCAATGAGTTTCAGGTCACTGATGAAGATCAACGTTTATTTGATGCTGCAGCACAATTGTTTTTTCAGCAGGCGCTACAAACCAAAGATTTTTCTCAAGCGGGGCATATTCAGCATGATATGTTGAGTAAGATGCCAATGAATACACAAAGTCAAGTTGGCTCATTTGACTTTGGTGAATGGTCTATTTTTTGGAATTATCATGACCAATCGCTTGAATATTATGTTGGGCGTTATGGCGTGTTCTACGCCCATGTCGATCATCAGGGGGTAGAACATAAAGCTGAGTTTAAAGACTGTTATTGACCTTCCAGTAAACTGGTTAATTCTTTGAGTCGAAATTGTGTCGCATTCATTTCACAGTCTAAATGTGCAAAGCCTGAAGCTAAGCCCATTGCACCATAATATAAGCTTCCCGTAAGTTCTGTACATTGCGCATCACGATAGCTCAGCCAAGCTTTTTGTGCTTTTTCCAGCAATGCTTTATTTTTAGCATCATATTGTTGGTAGATTCGTTGATAGATCTTATTCATTTTTACCTTATCTGTTTTGAGCTGCTGCTCCATACAGCTATAGGTCTGCAGTTGATCTGTCTGATTGCATTTGGCATATGCAATGCTACAGATACTGGTTGAAAGGAAGGCATAAAAAATTAAATTTGTTAAATATTTCATCATTTAAATCACTGAAGTTATGTATGGGTTAAAGTTGAATAAAATTATTTTATAGTAGTTGCAGCACACGTTTTTTGACTTGATCCAAATAGAATATATCTTGATAAAGTCGATACATTAAAATTGCTCCTTCATAATCTGCTACAGTTATTTTGGCTGCATTTTGAGCATCTTGCTCGTTGAGTGTTTGTTTAAAGAGTTGATATAAAACATGCTGCCAATCCTGAAAAATGGTGCGAATCTTTTGCAACACTGTGTAAGATATATCATTGGCTTCTAATGAAAGAATACCCATGAGACAGCCTTTTATTTCATAACTAAAAAAAAGTACTGCTTTTTCATGTATGGTTTGAAACTGGGTAGATGTATCAATGACAGTAAAGTCTTCAAGCTTAAACAAAGATCGATTTAGATATTGATGAGTATGTTCTAAAACTTGCATCAATAAAGCTTCTTTATTTGGGTAATAATAATAAAAAGAGGCTTTACTCAGTCCGCATGCTTTTGCCAACATATCCATACTTGTCCCAGCATAACCATGTGCTTTAAATTGTAAAGCACAGCTATTGAGCATCTGTTCAGTAGAAAGTTTTTGTGGACGCATAGCTTACCTAGAAAATCTACAAATTTATATTGCGCTGTATTTATGAACAAGATGGTATTAAACTCTCAAAAGTAGCTAACATTTTATCCCAAATCTGTTCCGAACCTTTTCGAAAATATCCCATATGTCCAATCTGTTGAAGTCCGAAATCTTCTGCTGAAATATTGATAAAATGCATAGGCGCATTTTTATAATGTTGCATAAATGCATAACGAGAGTTCGGTAAAGCCCAATCATCATCCAAAGCTGCGACAGCATAAATCGGCGTTTTGACTTGAGCATATTGGTCATGCAATGTCTGTTGTTCAGGATCAGCAAAAAAATAAGTTGGATTTTTACACCATTTACGCCACTGTTGATATACGCCTTTTGGAAGATCAGCCCCCATATTGAGTTTACTCCAAGGTAAATAACCCGTGATGGCGACCATCGGGGGAAACACGATATTCCAAATCACCTGGACTTTAAGTTTTTCTTTCAAAGGCATATAGCCGTGCCATCCAGCACCTGTACCGAAACAATACATTGCTGTGACTTTATCGTGATTGGGGGTTAGTCCAAGTGCCTGACCACCATAAGAATGTCCCACAACAAATAAAGCAGTGTCATCTTCAAAAAAGTAGTCAATCGCACCTGCAAGATCTAATTTGCCCCAGTCCAGATAAGACATTTTAAAGCCTTTTAGTTGCCGTGGTGCAGACTTGTCTACACCACGGTAATCAAAGCAAAGCACTTGATAGCCCATTTGCGAAGCATATTCAGAGAATCGTCGATAGAATGCCTGTGGTACACCTGTTGCACTGGAAACCAGTAAATTGGCTTTAAATGGATGGGTGGTTGGTGTATATCGAGTTCCAACGAGTGTATAACCATCCAAAGCTTGAAATGTGACCGATTCACATTTAAAACCATTTTCTTTCGAGGGTTGTATTTGTGCGAGGTGGTTTATATTTGGCATCATCTTATCTCTAATTTTTTGGCATTGCTAAATCTTAAAATAATGATTTATTGACCCTTGAACTGTGGAGCACGACGTTCAATCATGGCTCTTACACCTTCCTGTGCATCTTCAGAGTTGAGCAACGGCGTCAATAAATTTTGCAAATTACCAAACGCAACTTCAGGGCTGTGTAAAAATGCTTGATGGGCAGAATGCAGCGCTGCTTTAACTGCAAGTGGTGCCGCACTTGCAATACGTTCAGCTAATTCCAATGCACGAATCAACTGATTATTGCCTTCAACGACTTCGGTAACCAAATTCATTTCATAGGCTGTTTGTGCATTGAACAAATCACCTGTGAGTACATATTTCATGGCTTTTGCCCAGCCTGCGGCTTGTACGAAACGTACTGTTGCGCCACCGAAAGGCAAGATACCACGTTGTACCTCGATCTGCGTAAACTGGGTATTTTGATTGGCAATGACAAGATCTGAATTCAACATCAGTTCAATCCCTGCGGTATAACAATAGCCTTGGACTGCTGTAATCAATGGTTTTGTTCTTTGGCGCCCTACAGTCCCCCAAGGATTAACCATATCATCAGTAAAACTAAAAACGCCGTCAGCTAATTTGGGTTGTAACTCAACCAAATCTAAACCCGCAGTAAAATGTTCACCATGCGCAAAAACTACTGCGCAGCGAAGTTCAGGATTGTTTTCATATTCCGTGAGCGCAAGTGATAGGTCATGGATCATATGGCTATCAAAAGCATTCCGCTTATCTGCACGATCCAAGCCGATTAAGAAAATATGACCTCGGATTTCTCGGCTTACTTTTCCTTGTGAATTTAACATATTGTTGTTCTCGCTTTAGTTGTTTTATCTATTTTTAAACGATCGTTAGAAAACTGTCAATTGTATAAAAATGACGCGATCGTTTAACTGTGTATAACATATTTTTTTAAACATTCAATTGATCAAATTTATTCAACTTAAGTGAGTTTAAGTGGTAAATAACATGATGCTGTAATCAACACTTTGAACAGTGAAATATTTTTATATTTAAAAGAAATGCCCATTTATCATAAATAAATGGGCATTACCTGATCAACTTTTTAAAATTGAACAATTATTTTTTGGTTTTTCCTAAAATCTTCTGAATAGGAAGCTTATCCGTTGCAAAGCCATAAATCGCTGCAAAAGGAAGTGCTGTACGGGCAAGATAGGCAACACGCCATAAACCACCATGATTCGCACCTTCCATCATCAACTCTAATGGATGTTCCATTTGTGTTGCTGGGTTGGCAACCGAGTTTGGGTTTTTGAGATCATGAATCCACAATGCCGCCATGATCGAATTGGTGGTTTCAGGGCTAAATGCTTCAACATCAAATAAACTTGCACCATTAAACGCAGCTTTAAGTAATGGATTTTTAGTGACAGAGTGAGTTGTGGTTGATGGGGCAATATTGATACTGACATGTTGTCCTTGATGTCTTGCTAAAGTCGCACGCCATTGTTGAATGCGTTTTGCTAAAGCATAGTTCGGACCTTGCTCAACCACTAAACAGTCAGCAATGCCATAAGCTTTGCCATTTTCAGAGTGTATTAGCTGCTGATTGTTATTCTTGAAAAATTGTTTTAAAGAGAGTGCTGAGATACTTTTGCTGAGTATTGTTTCAAATTTTGATCGTTGTTTAAACTTTTCTGTAGCACCTTCAATTACTTCTTTTGGCACTGCATAGACATCCGTTGGCGTACACATATACATCAATGATGAGTCAGTTTTTTGTTCACTGACATTGCTCATGATACTGTCCATTGCGATTGAAACACGCACATGCTTTTCACCATCTAGATATGCAATAGATGCCAAGTCTAGTTTGTGTGGGTTCTCGCATAACCATTGCGTAATTTCAGGAATTTGGGTGAGTAAATTTGCTCCAAGTTTGGTTTTTAGTTCATTCAAATCATTGCTGTCATTGATTTGTTGTAAGCTTGGTGCATAGAGGGTGGCATTACCATTTTGAATAGTGTCGAGAATTTTCCCCCAAACACGCTCATTGGGTAAATCTACTGCAACAATATTGGCTTTCCATTGAGCTAACCATGTCAAAGGACCTGCTTCTGAGGCTGCGCCGAATAAAACCAAAGTACGGTCAGATAAATCAAACCATTCTGGATGGGCAACCACTTCTCTTAAGGCATCCGCATGGCTGGTTTCAATGATGCCTGCTTCTTGCCATGTCTGAATTTGTTTGAGTAAGGCTTCACCTGAAAGTTTTTGTCCATGATAAGGAACAAACCATTCGGGTTGTGCATCCGATTGTCCTTTAATCGTGATGGTTTGAATTTTGTCTAAGAGGGGAACTGACATCACGTCTTTTAAGGAATAACGCTGCCCATCTCTGAAAAAGTCAAAGCTGTGTTGAGCTTTATGTAAGCCTTGTTTTGCAATCGTGATCGCGTTATGCGTAGATTGAATGCCGTTTTCTACCAATGCTTTAAAATAAATGGGATAATTTTTACGCCAGTTTTTTTCATCCAACACCTTTTGAGCATTGATATTGTCAACCAATGACAGTGCCTCAGCAATAATTTCCTTGCCTACTTGGGAGCTGCTGCTTTTTTGGGTTTCAGGATGAACCGTGAATTGTAAACCTTCATTTGAACTGGACATGCAAAATATCTCGTTTTACTTCATCATTAATATACAGATGTATACATTATCCATGCCAAATTCAGGAATCGAGTGGCATAATCTGACAAAATGCAGCTCAATTGGTTGTGCGATTGTAATGTCACATCAAACGAAATGTTGAGATGAGATTGGGTTGTTAAAAATACTTTAGCTGAGTCAGTGTATTTCACATATTTCAGTCATGTATTGCTTTGGAATTGATGGATTACACTTGATCTTACTGGTAAAAATTTAGCGATTGAAAAGCTTTTTTTTGATGTGAATGAGGATAATTTTTGTCTCGAATTTTGAATATCTTATGTTTTTACATCTTTTTAATTTAATTCCGACAATTTTAGTTGATTTTTGGTCATTCAGCCTCATCTTCAGTTAAAATACCGACTTCAGCTTGAGGATAGAGTTATGTCGACTGAGAACACCAATACTGCAGTTGCAGAAGAAATTCCAAATTTATTGATTACTCCAAATGCGCAGGAGTATTTAAAAGATCTTTTGGAGAAGCAAAATACTCCAGGAATTGGCGTTCGTGTATTCGTTGAAAATCCAGGGACTCCACGTGCAGAATGTTGTATGGCGTACAGTGCGCCTGATGAAGTTGCTCCAACAGATTACAAGCAAGATTATCCTGATTTTCCAGCATTTATTGATACACCATCTATTCCATATCTGAAAGATGCGGTAATTGACTACAATAAAGACCGTTTTGGTGGTCAATTAACATTTCGTGCGCCAAACTCGAAAGTACCACGTGTTGGTCCAGATGCGTCAATGGAAGAAAGAATTACCTATATTCTTCAAGCGGAAATTAATCCAGGACTTGCAGGGCATGGTGGTAACTGTGCTTTGGTTGAAGTTATTGAAGATGAAGAGCATGGTTTAACGGCTGTATTGAAATTTGGTGGTGGTTGTCAGGGTTGTTCAGCAATCGATGTCACATTGAAGCAAGGCGTTGAAACTACCTTAAAACAGCACATTCCAGAGTTAGGTCGTGTGGTAGATCAAACTGATCATAGCCAAGCCGAAGGTGCATACTTCAAATAATTTGTCTCATCAATATACTGATTCAAAGTGATTCAAAAAAGCCTTCGAAAATTCGGAGGTTTTTTTTGACAATTTAATTTTTTGAATTTTAGCAACCTTAAATGAAACTTAAAAAAATAGGAAAATCTTAAATATAAGCGCAAAAGCGCATAAAAAATAATCAAACAAATAATAAAAATGAGAATAATTCTTAATATTGTTTATAATGCTGTGGTGTTTTTATTACACATTGTATCTCAATCTTCATTGTCTATTCATTCTTAGCCTCTTTGGAATACCTTATGTTGACTCGCCGTATCATCCAATCTGCGTTATCTCTCTCCATTGTTACTGTTATGGTGGGCACTGCATATGCAGCTAACTCACAAGAAACTTCAAATAAAGCAGAAAATCAGTCAACAGAAGCGACAAAACTAGACACAATAGTTGTGACCGCAAGTGGTTTTGAACAAGAAGTTAAACAAGCTGCTGCATCTATCTCAGTATTAAGCCAAGAAGATATTAATAAAAAAGCATATCGTGATATCACCGATGCATTAAAAGATGTGCCAGGTGTTGTGGTCACTGGTGGGGGAAGTTCAAGTGATATTAGTATCCGCGGTATGGGAAGTGCTTATACGGTTATCCTGATTGATGGTAAAAAAGTAAATACGCGTTCAGTTCGTCCGAATAGTGATAACTCAGGTATTGAGCAAGGGTGGATGCCGAGTATTGAAAGTATTGAACGTATTGAAGTCATTCGTGGTCCAATGTCTGGCTTATATGGTTCAGATGCTATGGGTGGTGTTATTAATATTATTACCAAAAAGGTTTCAGATACTTGGACCAGTTCGGTTAAATTAGACACGACACTCCAAGAAAATAGGGATTCTGGAGATATACATCAAGCAAACCTATATGTTTCTGGTCCATTGATTCGTAATTTATTAGGTCTAAAAGCCAATGGAACGTTTTCACAGCGTAATGAAGATGACATCATTGGCGGCTACAACAAGCAACGTATACGAGCAGGCGGTGCGACACTGAGTTTGACGCCAAATGCTGAACATACCATTGATTTAGAATATCAGCGATCGATTCAGAATCGTGATCAAACAGTGGGTAAAACTATTGCTAATGTGCCAGGACGAAATGGCAAGCTTCCGACCGATTCATATACAGATTACTACCGCACTGAGTATAGTTTGACTCACCGTGGTGAAATTGGTGATTTAAAAACCCATTCTTATGTTCAACGTGAAGAAAATGATAATCCTTCACGTAGCATGGAAGCCATCAATACAACTTTTAATACCTTGAACCAAATCAATTTAGGTTCCCATGCTTTAAGCTTTGGAGGAAGTTATTTAAAAGAAGAGCTTGAAGATTTTGGAAACCAATTGAGTGTTGGGGGAACAAAATTAACAAACCTAGATCGTTATAGTTGGGCTTTATTCGCTGAAGATGCATGGAATATTGTAGATCCATTCACGATCACTGCATCATTACGCTACGACAAAGATGAAAAGTTCGGTGATCATTTCAGTCCGAAAGTCTATGGTGTATGGACATTGAATGATAACTGGATTATCAAAGGTGGTGTGTCAACTGGTTATAAAACACCAGCATTACGTGCCACTGTTGCAGGATGGGGACAAGCCACAGGTGGTGGTCAGTCAAGTGGTATGATTGTGGGTAACCCTGACTTAAAACCAGAAACCAGCGTGAACTATGAAGCATCAATCAATTGGGACAATAATGAGGATTTAGATGCAGGCTTCACGGTATTCAATAGTGAATTCAAAGATAAAATTACAGAAATCCGTACTTGCCAAGGAGACTCTGGAAGTATGAATTGTCCTTGGTTGGGGCAAAATTTTGACTTTGTTAGTCAACGTATCAACGTAGATAAAGCAAATATGCGAGGTATTGAGGCAACTTTTGGTTGGGCAATTACCCCCGATGTTCGATGGGCTACAAACTATACCTTTACGGATACTGAACAGAAGAGTGGGGTATTCAAAGGGAAACCATTAAACGAAATGCCAAAACATATGTTCAATACCACTTTAGATTGGCAAACCAATGATCAAGTGGGAATGTGGAGCCGTTTAAACGTCAGAAGTAAAACATCTGAGTATTTAAGCCGTACATCAATGAGTAATGGTAAACCTGCCTATGCAATGGTAGATATTGGATTAAACTATAAACCTTCAAAAGTATTGCAGTTCAATGCAGGTATTTATAATTTATTTGATAAAACCATAGAAACTACGACTTATAATTACGTGTTGGATGGTCGTCGTTATAATCTAGGTTTAATTTATAAGTTTTAATTTCTAAATTAAAGTGAGGAAGAAAAGGCGCTTTATGCGCCTTTTTCTAATTTTAAAATATTTAAAGTTTCATCAGAATAATAGAACTGCTCTAAATAGACCCGTGCACGATTTTTTAAATGTGTAGATGAAATCATTCTTTGGATCACAGGTTCAAGCAAAGCCTGTAATTCATGTTGAATCAATGCTTCATCAATATTGATGTCAGATAAAATCAAATCAAACTGACGCTCTTGGTTTCGTGCATACCAAGTAAGTATGCCATCATGAACTTGTTTCTTTAAATAGTCTGTTTGACGGATATGTTCCCAAATCTCATGACCCATCTCTACTGTTTTTGGTAAGTCATTAATTTCTACATACTGACGAAGTACACCAATCGGGATTTTTTTAATTTTGTGCCATAGATTGGCTTGAAAATGATACAGCTTGTTGTCATCAAATTGTTGATTAATGACTTGTTCACTAAGTTGGCTGATTTTGATAATATTTTTTTGCAAATAATGCTTAACAGTATCATCCAAATTCGTGTCTGTGACAGATTCCAAGACGGATTTTCCCATCTTCATGAAACGTCCAACACCAGGAACTTTTTTATTCATGACTGAATTATCGATATAATCTTGAATAGAATGGTGAATCAGCTGAGTCAACATACTCGAAAATGCAGGATTATTAACAATACGTTTGATCAAAGCTTGGCGATGTCCTGATTTGCTTGCAACATATTGGGCGATTTTATCAATCGTCGTAACAGGGATAATATCTTCAATTAGGGTTTCATCATTGCTTGGATGAATTAAAGCAAAACGAATATGTTCAGCAATCTGTTCAATCAGAAAATCACTCGCAGGCGTTGCTAAAACCTGCTTATATAATAAGTCATTAATTTGCGAAAATGACCAGATTTCTTTTAAAGGTTGTTTTCTAAACCAATGATAAAACTCTGTAAATTCAGCTTTAATAGTCTCAGGCTGAGAAAAAGTTTGATCTAAAAATACCAATTGAGCGTCGATTAATTGTTCAATGAGAGGATGTTTCATTTTTTGAACTCGATTTGTGTATGCCTAGGCTCAGACAGTGGATTTTGCAGGGGTTGTACTTTATTTAAAAAACTTAAATAGTAATCCGCAACTCGTTCTGGTGCTTCTAATAATGGCATATGACCAACACGAGGTAAAAGCACAGGTGTTTCAGGTCGTTTTAATACGGATTTTAATTCATTGGCAACATCAGCATTGATGATCTGATCTTGTTGACCCCATAAAATTAATGTGGGGGCTTCAATGTTTTTTAACATGGTGGTGAATGTTGTAGGGGTGTACAGTCGATTGAGGGCGTCAATTTGATTGATGATTTTTGCTGTATCTTGTGATTTAGCGATAAATAATTTTTCCTGTTCTTCCTTAATTACACTGGCTGTAAATGGAGGATTGAACATAACTTTTTTCATGACAAAATCTAAATCACCTTTCTGAGTGATGAGCAACTGCCTCAAGTAGATTGGATTTTTTAAATAATTGGTATTGGTCGATTTAAAAATACCTCCAGTACTCATCAAAAATAAACTTTTGGTGTCAAATGGGTACTGAGATGCGTAAAACATGGCGATGGTGCCACCCAAAGAGTGTCCGGCTATGTTTAAATTATCTTGGATATGTGCTGCTTCAATAAAGCGCCGAAGTTGTTCCGTGACATTGGGTACAGATAAATCAAAATTTGCTGGAACCTGGGTACTTCCTGCAGATGGTAAATCAGGGATAATTACGTGATAGAAAGGGGTTAATAATCGCGCAGTCTCATTCCACGTATCCCGACTACTGGCGAGACCATGAATCAATAAAACCGTCGGTTTATCTTTTGAGCCACCTTCGCTGTAAGACCAGACTACATCACCCACACGTAATGTTTTAGAACTTAGCCCTGCCCAAGCACGTTCTTCTTGCACGATTTTTAAATAGTCGACATATTCTGGTGTATTGGAAGCTGCATAAGTCTGGCTTGCCAAAAGAATGCTACTGACTGCGGTCAAACTTAATAACATGTTATTCAAAAAACGAAGAATTTTCTTTAGGGGCAGATCAAACATGCATAGAGTTCCTAACAAAAGACTTGGCATTATATAAAGTAAAAATATTATTCATGATCATAATTTTTTCAGCATTTGCTCGGAAAGTAATATTTGTCATTTTTTTGCCAAAAGAATAGACAAGAAATGAGCAAATTAAATAACTATTTTGTAATGTAGTTAAATAATTTAAATAAAATTGTGAATTATATCTATATATTTTTGTGATTCTAAGGGGAGTCTCATCAATAACAAAAATTGTAACAGAGTTTATTTTTAGTCAGTGACATTCAAATTTTACAGCATTAAAATAGTCCAAATCTCCGCACAATGGAACATAGGATATGCTAACTGCTCAAGAAGCTTTAGAACGATTAAAACAAGGTAATGAACGTTTTGCTCATGGTGAAACCAATCTGACTAAATTTTTGACGCATCAGCAACGATCTGAAATGGTAGATAGTCAGGAACCTTTTGCCATCATTCTAGGTTGTTCAGATTCACGTGTTCCAGCAGAAATGGTATTTGACCAAGGATTTGGTGATTTATTTGTGATTCGTGTGGCAGGGAACATCGTTGCGCCTTCACAAGTAGGTAGTGTTGAGTTTGCTGCAGATAGTTTTGGTTGCCCATTAGTTGTGGTTTTGGGACATAGTCATTGTGGTGCAATACACTCCACCATCGAGGCGCTCAAAAATCCAAATACGCCGCCATCTGCAAATCTCATGTCAATTGTCAATCGTGTCCGTCCGTCCGTTGAAATTCTGATGCAAACAGAATTAAAAGATGATTTAGAAAAATTATCGATGCATGCTGTGAAATCAAATGTTTTTGCATCTGTAAATCAATTACGTCATGGTTCAGCCGTTTTAGAGAGTTTAATTGCGCAAGGTAAACTGAAAGTTGTCGGGGCTGAATATTCTTTAGAAACTGGTGAAGTTTCGTTTTATGATTTTTAGTCCTATCATTTTATAGAAGACATAAAAAAATCCCACGTTAGGTGGGATTTTTTATGTCTATAGATTGCTTAGAATCTATAACCCATTTTTAAACCATATGCGATTGCATTGTTGTCTTTAAATTCAGCAACATAATCATTACCGCCAGCTTGAGCACCAGTTTGTGCTTTAGCATCGCCTAACCAGAAGTATTTCACACCACCAGCAATAAATGTTGATGGAGTAGGGCTATACTGAACACCTAAACCAAGGTTCCAATAACCTTCAGTTGGACCAAGAGTTGTAATAGGGTTACCCGCACCTGAGTCCCAACCAACAGATACATTTCCAGCCCATTGTTCATTCAGTTTACGACCAACACCAACAGTTGCAGAGAATTGATCTTTAGAATATTCAACGAGGTTAAAGCCATTTGGACGTGCATTGTTCGGATTTGCTAAACCTAATAATGGACCAACTGCAGTTGAAACATTACCAAACTTGTAAGGGCGGATAGAGAAGCTAGACCAATCTACCCAGCGCAAGTTTGCAAATGCAACTGTATTTTCCATAATCCCTGTTTGGAAATCTAAATTTACAGATTGTGGCGTTGTAATTTTAGTTTTCCCAGACTCTTTGTTGGCAGCTAATGCTTTCAATAATGCTGGTGTCATTGCTGCACCAGTGTTGCCTAAGCTTGCAAGTAAGCCTTGTAATTGTGATGCAGGCATTGCACCTAATGCATCAGCAATAGCAATAGTTTCTGTAGCATCTGCATCATGATCAATTTCAGAGCGATAAGTTACAGATGCTTTTAAAGCGATATCTGGAATCTGGAATGCCGCACCTGCTAACCAACCTGCACCACTTGTTTCTTTAATTTTTGCATCATAGCCATTATATAAGCTATATGCTTTACCACGAAGACTTACATTGCCTTTAACTGTTTGGTAAACACCACCACCATAGAAATTAAAGTTTTCATTTGGTTGGAAACCAAAAATCATTGAAATATTTTGCGTATCAACTTTTACTTTAGTGTTTCCAGTCACGCCACCAAGTTGAGTGGTCGTAATTGGCAAACCAGTCAATACTGGATCAGTTGGAGCCGCAACAAATTCATTAGTTCCATTGTAGGCTGCATCTGCACCAAATGGTTGGTCATAGAGTAAACCAAATGAAAAATTATCTGTAAGTTGAAGCTTTAATGCAGCAGATGGGAAATAATAATCATCGCCCATATCATTAATGTTACGTCCACCCATTGCTGCAGTTTCTTTTCCTTCAACAGTTGGGTCTAGAACAGAAATTCCTGCTTCAAAATAATTGCCTGGCTGTAAAAAAGCAGAAATGGATTGACCTGAACGATCTAAGGCTGCGGCAAAAACGCCAGTTGCTGGCAAAGTTGCAACAATTAACGCGACCGATAGATTTTTTAATTTCATTTTAATTTTTCCCTAATATAATAAAATGAATACTTTGAATTACTTAAGTTTTGAGTGAGAAATAATTTTGATACCTAAATAACAACTCAAAGTTACTCCTAGTTACAAAATAACATATAAAAAATAAGAGTAAATACTCTAGGACACTAATTCTCGAAAAAAAAATGAACTATATAGTTTAATTAATAAGCATAAAGTTTTGTGCTAAATTAAAAATCATTATTATTTAAATAGATATGTTTAGTTTTGTCATTAAAAGTTTTGGTTTTTCCCTATATTATTGATCGCGTAATTGTGTGAAATATGATCAGGTGAAAAAATGAGACTTTAGTTTGATTGAAAACCAATTATTAGAATAAGACCTGAAGAAATATCCATTATTGTCAATAAGGTCATGTTTTTATCAATAAATTTATTTATGCGCCCTGAGGGACTCGAACTGTTAGGTTATCTCATTGAATTTTAATTTTATAATTTATGAATTAAATTGATTTTACCGCAAACTATACCGTAAAAAATAAAAGTACTCTATTTATAATTGAGTATTGATCTGATAGCAAGTATTGCGCCCACCACCTTCCAATTTGATTATACACTCTTTTTCCAGCAAGTCAGATAAGTGCCGTGTAGCTGTTGCTTTACTCACTTTAGCAACCTTTTGATATTGTGAGGCACTGATACCATGTTCAAAGCCATTTTCACCACCATCTAATAGACGATTTAATACTTTACGTTGTCCTTCATGGAGATCTAAGTTTGAATACTTATGCCAAAACCTACTTTTAAATAATGTTCGATGAATTTGCTTTAACGTCGTTTCAAGGCTGTCACTTAAGGTGTCTAAAAACCAAACAAGCCAATTTGTGATATTGGAATCACTTTTTTGGGTTTGTTCTAAAATTTCATAGTAACTTTTGCGTTTATTTAATATCACGGGGGACATCGCATACAAACGTATGCTCTGTTCATCCATTTGTGCTAATGCAAGGTCTGTGAGGGTACGTGTAATACGACCATTACCATCATCAAAAGGGTGGAGTGTGATAAACCATAAGTGTGTGATACCCGCACGGAGTAGGGGGTCAAGCAAAGCATTATTTAGACTATGATTAAACCAATTGATAAAGGCTTCTAAACGTTCTTCTAGTCCCTCTCTCGGAGGTGCTTCGAAGTGAACTGTTGGGTGATCCAATCGACCGGAGACAACCTGCATTGGTTCTGAACCTCTGAGTTGACCAATACGTAAGCGCTGCATTGTCCAATCAGGGTCATTAAAAAGCCATTGGTGCCATTGCATAAGACGTTTAACAGTAAGTGGTTGTTTTACGTTGTTAAGCGCATCCAGCATGATGTTGGCTAAGCCTTCAGATCGGTCTGAACTTGGGTAAGGTTGTTCAAGGGTAACACCTAAACGTCGGGCAAGAGAGGAGCGTAATGAATACACATTTAAGGTCTCATCTTCAATCGCTGACGATGCTACAAGATTGGCAAGTAGAATATCTAAGGTAAATTGTTCTTTGGCTAAATCATACTGACTTTGCCCAAGTAAAATTCCAATTTTTTGATGAATTTGTCTAGTTTTGGGTAAGATGGTTTCATCTTCCCATGTGAAGTTTATCCAGTTGTCACTTTGCCAAATCCAATCTTGCATTTTAATCTCCACCTTGAACCTTTCCAAGGTGAGCTAAATATAACATATATTTGGCTCAATAAATGAGCTGAATGTGATGCTTATTTGGTTCATTTATACTCATGTACTTCTATTATTGACTATGAGGTACATTATTGCTGAATAACTTTCTTTAATTAGATGTCTCATATTTCAAATTCATCAGACCTGTTATCGTTATAAAGCTCAATTAGATGGGCAAAATAAGATGATTGTAGCCTGGTTGCTGGTGCTCACCACCGAGAATAAAACTTGAGGCTTTTAGCTTTACTTCTTGTACCTAGGTAATGTCAAAGTTTACCTATGGCATCACAAATGTGTTTACCGAATTTATTGTGTTTAATTAATTATTGTATCAGTGACATGTGGGAGTGTTTGGGGTTAATGATTTGGTGCGCCCTGCGGGACTCGAACCCACGTCGGTCGCTTAGGAGGCAACTGCTCTATCCAATTAAGCTAAGGGCGCGATAAGTCAATAATTTACCGTATATGCCTATGAAAAAAAAGCTATTATCGAGATAATAGCTTTATGTTCGTTCTATTTTTCTTCTGGTTTTATTTCATTCGGATTCAAAATATCAAATAAAATTAGCATTAACGTGATCCATACAGGAATCATCAATACCGATTCTTTAAAACCTTGATCCCACATGATATATAAAACCACACCAATAAAGATAATCACCACAAAGTTACTCATTGGAGCCCATAGAGCAGGGTATTTACTGGTTTGATTGGTTAAGCGTAATGCACGTTTAAATTTTAAGTGGGTCAAAGTGATCATTAACCAGTTGAGTACTAAGGCGCCTACAACCACATACATCAAATGACTTAATGCGTCTTCTGGCAAATAGTAATTTAACGGCACACAACCTAAAATCAAGAACGCAGAAAGTAGGACTGATGGAATAGGTACGCCGTGTTTATTGGTTTTGGTAAAGATTTTAGGTGCATTTCCTTGCTTGGCTAAGCCATAAAGCATACGGCTATTGGCATACATACCACTGTTATATACAGAAAGTGCTGCGGTCAAGATAATGAAATTCACCAAGTGGGCTGCCCATGCGATCCCAATCATACTGAAAACCATGACGAATGGACTTTTGTCTAAACCACCAAAATTTAACTGATTCCAAGGCACCAATGATAAAAGAATGATCATTGAACCCACATAAAAAATCAAAATACGAGGCACAACTTGATTGATTGCTTTCGGAATGGTTTTTTCAGGATCTTTTGCTTCAGCCGCAGCCATACCAACTAATTCGATTCCGCCAAATCCAAACATGAGGAAAGCCAGCATGAAGAATAACCCTTCAAATCCATTGGGGAAGAAGCCACCATGCGACCATAGATTTGAAAAAGCGATACCGGATGTAACATCTGCGGTAAGTATCAGATAAATACCGAAAACAATCATGGCAATAATTGCAGTGACTTTAACAATAGATAACCAAAACTCTGATTCACCGTAGAATTTAACATTTCCTAAGTTGATGAGTGTAATCAGCACAAAGAAAAACAGTACCGAAATCCAATTGGGGATTTCAGGCCACCAATAGTTGATATATTTACCTACAGCCGTGAGTTCTGTCATTGCGACCAGAACATAAAGCATCCAGTAATTCCAGCCCGTCAAAAATCCTGGAAATTTCCCCCAGTATTTATTGGCAAAATGACTAAAAGAACCCGCAACAGGTTCATGAACAATCATTTCCCCCAGTTGACGCATAATTAAAAAAACGATCAAACCGCCTATTGCATAACCCAAAATAATGGATGGCCCAGCTTTTTCGATGACATGTGCTGAACCCAAAAACAGTCCTGTTCCAATAGCGCCACCCATGGCAATCAATTGAATATGACGATTTTTAAGTCCACGTTGTAACTGTGTAGACTCGTTGCTCAATGTATATAGCTCTATTTATACGAATTTAAATATTGTAATAGATTGGTTACTTTTAGCCTAGTATCGGATTGATTTATAAAGGAGAACTGCAAAGTCAAAAAACAGTATCTTCAAGTTTTTGTTTAATTTTCAATGCAATAAGTTTTATTTTAGCTTTTTAAATTTATATTTAATCTGGTGGATATTTATTCAATTTTCATTTTTTTATTTCATACTTAAGTCAATCAATCCGTGTTTTTTCAAAAAAAAAGGGTAATATAAAACTGAATAATGATTCATTATTTTAGACAACAAAGATAATTGAAAGGAATGCGATAAAATGAGTTTTGCACCGCAAATCAAAATCCCTGCAACCTATATGCGTGGGGGGACCAGTAAAGGTGTGTTCTTTAGGTTGGAGGACTTGCCAGAACGCGCGCAAACAGCTGGACAAGCACGTGATCAATTATTACTTCGAGTGATCGGTAGTCCAGATCCTTATGGAAAGCAAATTGATGGCATGGGTGGTGCAACATCAAGTACCAGTAAAACGGTGATTTTGTCAAAGAGTTCACAACCTGAGCATGATGTAGATTATCTTTTTGGACAAGTTTCAATTGATAAAGCATTTGTGGATTGGAGCGGTAACTGCGGAAATCTCACTGCTGCGGTAGGTTCCTTTGCAATAAGTAATGGTTTGGTCGCAGCAGATCGAATTCCTGAAAATGGTATTTGTACTGTTCGTATATGGCAGGCGAATATTCACAAAACGATTATTGCACATGTTCCTGTAAGTCATGGTCAAGTTCAAGAAACCGGAGACTTTGAGCTAGATGGTGTAACCTTTCCTGCGGCAGAGGTACAAATTGAATTTTTAGATCCTGCGGACGATGGCGAAGATGGCGGAGCAATGTTTCCAACAGGCAATGTGGTTGATACTTTAGATGTGCCAGAAATTGGTACATTCCAAGCCACTTTAATCAATGCAGGAATTCCAACAATTTTCTTAAATGCAGAAGAGATTGGTTATACAGGCACAGAACTACAAGATGATATTAATGCTGATAGTGCCGCTTTAGCACGTTTTGAAAAAATTCGTGCTTATGGTGCATTGAAAATGGGCTTGATTCAGGACATTAGTGAAGCTGCAAATCGTCAACATACTCCGAAAGTGGCATTTGTGTCTAAGCCTAAAAGTTATACTTCTTCAAGTGGTAAACAAGTGACACAATCAGATACAGATTTACTGGTTCGTGCACTGTCAATGGGTAAACTTCATCATGCAATGATGGGAACAGCAGCGGTAGCAATTGGTACGGCGGCAGCTATTCCACAAACCTTGGTGAATTTGGCTGCTGGAGGTGGTGAGCGCGAGGCAGTACGCTTTGGTCATCCGTCAGGAACGCTTCGAGTGGGCGCACAAGCTTTAAATGAAAATGGTCAATGGGTTGTAAAAAAAGCCATCATGAGTCGTAGTGCACGAGTGCTTATGGAAGGTTGGGTACGTATTCCTGCGGATAGTTTCTAATCTCTTTTAAGATTTAAAGCTTTATCGATTGGTCTAATTCATTTCGACAAAAAACCTTGCTTATGCAAGGTTTTGTTATTTTGTGACGTTTGTCGTCAATTGCATTATTTTTGAGTGGTGTATTGCATAATATTAATTATATTATATAGAAACTTATTTTATTGAATGCTTTTTCTACGTATTCAATCTTGTATTTAGAGGTGAATTCAACGCTGATTTCACTTTATTCAAAAATAAATCAGCTTTGAGGTGGTGTATGGAACAAGAGCTTATAAAACTACAAGCTAGCCTTGAAAGTTTGAAAGTTTTTGAATATTTACAAGATATAGATAAATTGCATTTGGTTTCGTTTATCTCGCAGATTCCTTTACCGATCGCTTTGCTTGATCAAGAAGCACGCTTTTTAGGTGTGAATCAAAAGTTTGCGGACATTTATGAAAGTGATGCACTGTATTTGTTTGATAAGTTGCTAAATACATTTTCCACAGTGGTTTTTGCCCATTTTAATGAAGCAATGCGCCATTTTGCAAAAAATCAAAATGATTTTGAGCAGGAATTTTATGTCAAAGGAAAATTCTATCTCTCTTATTTTAAAGCAATTCGTAATCAAGATAATGAAATTGAAAGGGTTGTGGTGGTTTGCTCTGATATCACGCGGTTAAAACGACGTGAAAATGTTTTATTAAATAATAATCGAAAGTTACATAATCACCTTTATTTGGATTTGGTGACAGGCTTACAAAATGCTTTTGCTTTTGATCATTACCTAAGTGAAAAATGGAAAAAGAATCAGCAAACAACAATTTCGTTCATTAAAATTGATTTAGATGACTTTAAGCGTTTTAACCAACTCAACAGTTATACTGCTGGAGATGATATTTTAATTCGGTTGGGCGCTGTACTTAGCGAAGCCATCAGTCAAACTGAAGCACAGATTTTTCGTTTAAATTCAGCAAGTTTTGTGGTTGCGATAGCGCAGTTGACTGAGTGGGCAGTCATGACACTTGCTGAAAGATTTAGATTTGCCATTACCGAAGAAAAAATATTTTTTGGAAAAAACGATGAATATCTAACGGCATCTATTGGGATTGTGCATTTAGATCCAGAACATCAAAATGTAGAAGTTGATGTTAAAAAAGAACTCGATTTCGCTGTTCGTTACGCAAAGAAAAAAGGCAAAAACTCCTTATTTTTATTTAAAAATTTAGGTTTGGATTAAATAAAGCTTTAGTTCTGTATTTCGCATATATGTATGCCAATAAATGGGTGAGAATTATAATCACTCATAGTAGAATGTCTCTGACTCATCCAATATATCCATTTTTTTGAAACTTGATTTCTAGTTTTAAAAAATTGTGCAAAACGAGGCAGATGTGACTTCAATTCCCCATGTAAATGCAGAAATTTTACAACAGGCACAAGTGCAAATTCAGCAAGATTTACAAACAGCTTTAGATGCTTTTTCTTTGCCTGAACCATTAAAATCAGCTGTGCATCATACTGTGATGTTAGGGGGAAAACGGGTTAGACCTGCTTTAAGTTATGCAACATTTCAATTAAAAGCTGATAATCCAAACTTTGCAGCGGTGCGACGAGCAGCAGTGGCAATTGAATTTATACATTGCTATTCATTGGCACATGATGACTTACCTTGCATGGACAATGATTTATTACGTCGTGGACAACCGACATGTCACATCGCTTTTGGTGAGGACACTGCATTATTGGCAGGTGATATATTGCAATCCATGGCATTCGAGGTTTTAGGGAGTCGGCTTTTCGATCAAGGACAAACAGTAGATCAAGCCATTATTCTCAAGCAAATGCAGATTTTGGCAACAGCCAGTTCAAAAATGGTGTGTGGGCAGGTTTTAGATTTACAGGCTGAAGGCAAACATGTTGATCAGGAACATCTGGAAAATATTCATCGTAATAAGACAGGTGCACTTATTCAGGCAGCAATTATGATGGCTGCTGTGACCATTTTTTCAGGAACGGATCAGGCGATTCCGCAACTGCGTCAGTATGGTCAAGCGATCGGTTTAGCCTTTCAAGTACAAGACGATATCTTAGACGTTATTTCGGATACTGAATCTTTAGGAAAAACGGCAGGCAAAGATGAGCAAGTGGATAAATCAACTTATCCTGCGTTAATGGGTTTGGAAAATGCTCAAATTTATGCGCAACAATTACATGATCAAGCATTTAAAGCACTCGCTTATTTTGGAGAAGATGCCAAAGAACTCAACCAAATTTCACAATTCCTGCTGGCTCGAAAAAGCTAACGGAAATATTTAAAGAGCAAGATCCATCAATACTATAGTTGTGATAATTCAGCGCAGATAAAGCATTAAAATTCCCCCTTTATGAAAAGGGGGGCAATAGGCTTAAACAGATTCTTTGTAAATTGCATCCGCTTTTTCAAAACGTTCAATCATATCTGTTGAAGGTGCTTCGCTGATCAAGCTAAATAAAATAATGGTGATAAAAGAACAAATAAAGCCTGGAATAATTTCATAAATACCAGTTGTTGCAAATACTGGAATATTTTTCCAAAGGATCACTACAAGCGCACCCACAATCATACCTGTAAGAGCGCCAGATAAAGTCATCCGTTTCCAGAAAACAGAAAGAATAATCAATGGACCAAATGCAGCACCAAAACCAGCCCAAGCATAAGCGACTAAACCTAAAACCTTTGCTTCAGGATTACTGGCAAGAACAATAGCAAGAACAGCAATCAGTAAAACCATTAAACGACCTATCCAGACCAGTTCTTTTTGAGATGCAGTCTTACGAATAAATGCTTTGTAAAAATCTTCTGTCAAAGTGCTTGAACACACCAATAACTGGCAACTCAGGGTACTCATGACAGCAGCAAGAATAGCCGCTAAAACGATACCTGCAATCCATGGGTTAAATAGAATTTTAGTTAATTCCATAAATACCGTTTCAGGATTGGCATTGACCGTTGCCGCTAATTCAGGATGCATTTGGAAGTAGGCAATCCCAAAGAAACCGGCAGCAACTGCACCGCCTAGACAAAGTGTCATCCAAGTCATACCAATACGACGTGCGTTTGGGATTGATTTCACCGAATCTGCTGCCATAAAGCGAACCAGAATATGAGGTTGCCCAAAATAGCCTAAGCCCCATGCTAAAAGTGAGATGACAGCAATCCCACTCAAATCTGCAAATAAACTATAGGCTTGAGGGCGTGCTGCGTCTAATGCTGCATTTACTGTAGTCATATCACCTAAACTGAGTATGGTGACAATCGGAGTAAGTAATAATGCAAAAATCATCAATCCTGCTTGAATGGTATCTGTCCAACTGACAGCAAGAAATCCCCCAATAAATACGTAACTGATTGTCGCAATGGCACTGATCCAAAGTGCCGTACTGTAAGACATGTTGAACATGCTTTCGAATAAACGCGCACCTGCCACCATGCCAGAAGCACAATAGATGGCAAAGAAAATAAGAATCACAACAGCAGACACAACCCTTAAAATCTTTTTATGATCATTAAAGCGATTTGAAAAATAATCGGGAAGTGTAAGTGAGTTATTTTGAATTTCAGTGTGGACACGCAAACGACCTGCAACCAGTAACCAGTTCAGCCAAGCACCCATGATTAAACCAATGGCGATCCAGATTTCAGATAGACCTGATAAATAAATTGCACCAGGTAAACCCATCAGCAACCAACCGCTCATATCAGATGCACCTGCAGACAATGCAGTAACAAAACTGCCTAAACGACGTCCACCTAAAATATAATCATCAAAACTGGTTGTGGCGCGATAAGCGACTAAGCCAATCATGACCATTGCAACTATATAAAATAGAAAGGTAATTAACGTGGGGTTAAGGGAGCTCATACGATATCCATATACGTGGAAAGATTCAGATTCAAGGTGGAATCTAAAATAACGTGAAATTTAACCACAAATTACAAAAAAATGCTGATCATTTCTTAAACGTTAAAACAGAGTGCTAAATTTCAAAGGCAAAAAAAATAGGTAACCTTAAGATTACCTATTTTGACCTTGGGGATGAGGGAGTTAATTATTTCTGCCCATAACACCACGAATGGTATTCATAATGTCGGCTGGCAACACAACTGTTTTAGCATTATTAGATTTCGCCATATCTTGCATCGCTTTTACATATTGCTCACCAAGTAGATAGGCAACAGGAACTTCTTTGTCACCAACGGCAGAGGTGACCATTTCAATCGCACGTTGAGATGATTCAGCAAGAACAACTTGTGCTTCTGCATCACGACGAGATGCTTCTAAACGACCATCTGCTTCTAAAATAGCAGCTTGTTTTTCACCATCTGCTTTAGTCACTGTTGCTCGACGTTGACGTTCAGCAGCAGCTTGAGCCTCCATGGCAGCTTGCATGGTATGAGAGGGTTGAATATCCTGAATTTCTACAGTTTTGAGGGTAATTCCCCAATCTGAAATATCATCTGAAATCGCTGCTTTTAATTTTGCTTTGATGTGATCACGCGAAGACAAAGCATCATCTAAATCCATTTCACCAACGATTGATCGAAGTGAAGTTTGTACAAGATTTTGAATTGCCCATGTATAGTTTTCAATACCATAGACTGCTTTCTCAGGTGTCGTCAGGTTGATATATGCAACAGCATTCATCACCAAAACAGCATTATCACGAGTAATAACTTCTTGTGATGGGATATCTAAAACGATATCTTTGGTTGTGACTTTATAAGCAACTTCATCGACATAAGGGATGACGAAGTTTAAGCCAGGGCTTAAAGTAGAATGATATTTACCTAAACGTTGTACAATCCATTTGTAACCTTGAGGGACAATACGAACCCCCTTAAAAATGGTTACAGCAACGAATACAAATAAGACTAAAACAACAATAGAACCAAAACCCATTTAATTTTCCTCTTTATTCTTCATTATTGAGATGATGAATGTAGCTGTACAACTAAATCATTACCTAAAATATCTGTCACACGTACACGGTCACCCACTTGTACAGGTGATAGGGTACGGCAGTTCCATTCATCAGAACCTAAAACAGGCATCGGAAAGCGCACGCGAATCTGATCATGACTGAGTCCAGTTTGAATGACCATACCGGTTTGTCCAATCGTTGCTTCACGCGGAAGCCCAGCTTTGGTTTTATCTATAGAAAGTGGTTTGACGAATTTAAACCAAGCGACAGTACAGATGATGGATAAGATAATCCAACACACGACTTGTAAGGCAAAGCTCATACTTGGAAACAGCCAAAACAAAATACTGACCACAACTGCAGCGATACCAAACCACAAGGCAGCAAATGCAGGTAGAATAAGTTCAGATAAGATCAGCAATATGCCAAGTACAAACCAATGCCACGGTTCAAAAATAAAGTCCATAATCTACCCTAGTGATTATCATTGGTATAGATGACGAATCATCTCTACCAATGTAGCAGATCATTTTAATACTGCATATAAAAACGTATTTATTCTTATATTCAATTAGGATGAAGCGAAGTATTTCATGATCCAGTTAAAACTTTGCTCGTGGCGCAGGTTTTAAAGCAGCAGGGGATTTTTTAAAGTTTGAGATCGCATTCTGAATTGCAATAATTTTACCCTGTGCGGCTTTTTCACCTTCTAAAATTGCCTGATTACTTGATTTAAGGTCAAGTGTTCCTAAATGCCCAACTTTAGGTTGTATCACAATATTGGCTTGAGCCAATTCATTATTGATACTTTGTTGCCCCATGATATTAATGGTTTGATCTAATAATCCCCACATATTCATTGGCTGACTACCACTCGGTCGAGCAGAAATATCAACAGCGATGACAATATCCGCGCCCATATCACGCGCAGTTTGTACTGGAATAGGACTTACTAAGCCCCCATCAACATATTTGGTGTTTCCAATTGTCGCTGGCACAAATACATTGGGAATACTACAAGAAGCACGGACAGCCTGACCTGCATTGCCCTTAATAAACTCTGCTTTCTTGCCGTTGTCTAAACGAGTTGCGACAGCTGCAAAACGAATCGGAAACTGTTCGATCGGTTTATTGGCGACATTGCGATTAACATAATCTTGTAGTTTTTGACCAAGCACGATGCCTTGGCTATTTAAAGTTAAATCACGTAAATCAGATTCTTTTAATTGTTGGGCAATTTGTTGCATTTGATAAGGGGTTTTACCACTGGCATAGATGCTACCAACAAAGCTCCCAGCACTGGTGCCTGTTACAATTTTTGGCTTTATCCCATGAGATTCTAAAACCTTAAGTACACCAATATGAGCAAAACCTTTTGCACCGCCGCCGCCAAGTGCAATGGCAATAACAGGTTCACGAGCCTTAATTGCTGTGGTTTGGGGTGGAGTTTTTGCTGTCTTGTCACAGCCAACGAGGGCTAGACCCAATAAGCCTATAAAACCAAGTTGTTTAACACGCATGGGAATTACTTTTGTCAAAAATATATGCTGCACATCTGAACAGATTGCATCTTTTTTTTCTAGCCATTTTTCCATAGTTTTTGTAAAGGAAGTGATAATAAATGCGGACGTTTAGGCGAAAAGTTTCCTTTAAAACGCGCTAAAATATCATCTAAATCTTTGTCATAGTCACCTGTAGGCTGTAGTGTGCCTAAGCAATGAATACGTTTTTTCTCATAATCTAATGAAAAGACAGCAATTGGAATACCTGCACCCATGGCGATATGATAAAAACCGCTTTTAATCTTTTCTGCTCTTTTTCGGGTGCCCTCAGGCGCAATTGCAATCCAGATTTTTTCCTGTTGTTGAATCACTTTGATAATTTGCTGTGTCAGCCCATGTGGAGAGTCGCGATGAACGGGAATAACACCAATCCACTCAAAAAGAGATTTCAATGGCGTTTTAAACAGGCTGTCTTTGCCAAAAATGGTGACTTTAACACCAATCCCTAACATCGCAAGAAAGGCATATAAACCATCATAGTTTGATGTATGGGGAGCAATAAATACCACGGCTTTAGGTAAGTTCGGAAACTCACCCTCAAAACCCCAGCCTTGAAGCAAGTAAAGGTTTTTAAATATATTGCGACTGGTGGTATTACCACGCTGGGGCACTTGATCGGGTATATTTGGAAAATTCTGTGACATCGTATTTTTATGTGACTGCTCTTGTATTGGTATTCATTTTTTGCTTAATACAACATAGACATCCATCCATTGGATATCCGCAAAATGTAAATATTACAAAATTTGCAAATTAAAGCAACATATCAAATTTAAAGTGTTCAATCATTGCAGGTGAGTAAATGTTGATGATTCTTGAGTCGAGTTAGCATGCCATATCATTATTTATTGTTATTCTCTTTATATTGGGCTCAAGGTTTACCTGTGGGATTTATGACCCATGCGTTGCCAGTGATCTTGCGTGCTCAAGGTGTTTCATTGGCTCATATTGGCGGTTTTGGACTGTTAATGGCACCATGGGCAATTAAAATTTTATGGGCACCTTTGGTGGATCGTTATGGACATCACCAAGCAGGGCATTATCGTAGTTGGATGATTCCCACCCAGATTTTAACCATTGTCATTCTGGTTATTTTATCTTTCTTACCGATTCAATCTTTAAATGAACCACGGTTTTTATTTCTGTTTTTTATTGCTTTGCTGTGTATGAATAGCATCGGTGCAACTCAAGATATTGCTACTGACGGTTTGGCCGTAAGAATATTAAAAGAAGAACAGCAACATTTCGGTAATATGTTTCAGGTTATTGGTTCTCGCCTAGGGTTTATTGTAGGTGGTGGAGCAATTTTATGGTCAATGGATTGGCTCAGTTGGCAGATGACTTTTCTTATTTTGGCCGCTATCGTTGCTTGCAATACACTGCCAATTTGGTTTTATCAAGAACCTGAACATCTACGTATTGCCAGCAAAAAGACATCACATCAAACAAACATAGATCGCTTTGAATGGTTTAGAGGTTATTTAAGGTATTTCTTTGAAAATAAAGAATTAACAGCATGGTTTTTTCTACTTTGCACAATCAAAGTTACAGATGGATTTGCAGGTCCAATCACTAAACCGTTATTGGTTGATTTGAAATTGAGCCTTTCTCAAATTGGTATTTACATTACAATGCTGGGCGCATTTTCTGCACTATTCGGCGCTGGGTTGGCGGGATTGTTATTAAAGAAAATAAAACGTCATCAAGCCTTATTGTTATTTTATGTCTTGAAATTAATCAGTTTAGCAGGTTTCGTTTGGTTGGCAGTTTTATATGAACAAGCCGTTCCTATTGCGCCGTGGATAATTTATCTGATTAATGCTTTAGAAGACATGTTTGCTGCAATGTTATTGGTGGTGATTTTAACCTTGGTAATGCAGTATAGCCGAAGCGAATATGCTGGAACTGATTTTACTTTTCAAGTTTCAATTATGGCAAGCATCAGTGGAGTCCTATATACAGTAAGTGGAATGATTGGAGATCAACTGGGGTATTTAAAATTCTTAAGTTTAATTTTACTTGTAGGTATGTTTTGTTTAATTCCAATTATATATTGGATGAGAAATATGTATGAAAAGTAATATTATTTAGATGAACAGTATTATTCTCGATTAAGATATTGATTATTGTTTTAAATTTTCTTATTTTAAAATGAATTTAAATATCAACTTAAACAATAGCATTTTATTTATGATTTAGAGGTTATTATTTTACATTACATTTAGATAAGACAAAAATTACTTTTTTGTCAATTTTAAAAGTATAGAAATTAATTCCTGTATGATTTTTTTATTGGCTCATTCTTTTGACACCGAAGAATGAGCCAATCCAAATTGAATGGGCAGAATTGATTATCTATTAGGTTATAAAATAATATGTAACAACCATTATAAATATTTATTCTAGTTTGAATTTCTCAAATAATGAGAAATTTTAAGGGATTAAAATTTGAGATTAATGCTGTTAGGTACTCAAAGAATGCTTTTAAGTTCAATTTAAGCTTCATTTTTTAACTTAAGGTCATTGAAGAGAGTATTGCTACAGTAATGTCTAATTTAATACAACGTATCAAACAACGAGAAGTCTCCATTTCCCTCACTGCCTTTAATTTTATTGTTGCAGTCTGGTTAGGGCTATGCCTGAACTTTGGTTTTCTGGGCAAAGTTCAAGCGCTTACTCCTTATCAAGGTATAAAAGCCCAGCTCTTTTTGATTGCTACAGCTTTAGTATTGATTGCTTTATACAATCTATTACTACAGCTCTTAGATTGGAAATGGACCGCAAAATTCTTTGCAATCATTCTGGTATTTATTGGTGGTTTTAGTGCCTATTTTGTCAATTCATTGGGTGTGATAATTTCACCTGATCAAATTCAGAACATGGCACAAACTGATTCTGGTGAAGTTGCAGACTTGCTCTCTTTTCAATTTTTTGCATGGACCGTTAGTTTTGTTATTTTACCTATTCTTTTGATTTTATGGATCCGTATTAAACCAGAAAAAATAAGCAAGATTGTGCTTTTTAAAGGGCTTAATATTGTGGGTTCTTTAGCTGTTATTGGTGGGTTATTATTTGTATTCTATGTCGATTATGCAGCTATTTTTCGTGAGCATCGTGATCTAAAAGGTATGATTTCACCTCAAAATACAGTGGCTTCAACGCTTTCATATTTCCATAAAAAAGCACCTAAAAAGAATTTGCCTTTGATTCGTTATGGTGAAGATGCACATATCGTTGAGGATATTGCTTTACAGCATAAACCCAAATTGATGGTTTTGGTGGTGGGTGAAACAGCACGCGCAGAAAGTTTCGCGTTAAACGGTTATGCTAAAAATACCAATCCCGAACTATCTAAGCAGGCGAATATTATTAATTTTTCTCAAGTTAGTTCATGTGGTACTGCAACAGCTGTATCAGTACCTTGTATGTTTTCAGGTATGCCACGTGTAAATTATGATGAGCAACTTGCGAGTCACCGAGAAGGATTATTGGATATAGCACAACGTGCAGGGTATAAGGTGACTTGGATTGATAATAATTCAGGCTGTAAAGGTACCTGTGATCGTGTTGAGAAGTTTGTTATTCCTCAAGAATTAGAAAAGAAATGGTGTCAAGGTGGTGAGTGTTTAGATGGTATTTTGGTTGATAGTTTAAATGTATATCTCAAGCAATTACCTAAAGATGACAAACAGCCTCATTTGATTGTTTTACACCAAATGGGCAGTCATGGACCAGCTTATTACAAGCGTGCACCGAATGAATTTAAGAAATTTAAACCAACCTGTGAAAGCAATGCGATTCAAGGGTGCTCTTCAACTGAATTAATCAACACTTATGATAATTCGATTGTCTATACTGACCATATTTTGAATCAAGTGATTGAAAGCTTAAAGCAGCAAGACAACTATCGAACTGGTTTCTGGTATTTGTCTGATCATGGTGAGTCTACAGGTGAGCGTGGCATGTATTTGCATGGCGCACCTTATGCAATTGCGCCTACTCAACAGACTCATGTCCCGATGTTCATGTGGTTTTCAGAGAACTGGAAAGCTGCATCTGCAAAACAAATTAATTGTTTAACTCAACAAAAAGCAGCAAAATTGAGTCAAGATAATTTATTTCCAAGTCTTTTGAGTTTATTGAATATTCAAACTCAGGTGATTGATCAAAAGAACAATATGTTGCACCAATGTGCAGTGAACAGTTGATTGAAAGGACATAGAGCATGACCAAAATTTTAATGATAGAAGATGATTTTATGATTGCAGAATCATCGAAAACATTGTTGAAATACCAAGGCTTTGATGTTGAATGGGTCAATAATGGCTTAGATGGTTTAAAACTCATCTCAGAAAAACAATTTGATTTGGTTTTACTCGATTTAGGCTTGCCAATGATGGACGGAATGCAAGTTTTAAAGCAAATTCGTCAACGTTCAGGTTTACCTGTACTGATTATTTCAGCACGTGATCAATTACAAAATCGTGTTGATGGTTTAAACCAAGGTGCAGATGATTACTTGATTAAACCTTATGAATTTGATGAGCTTGTAGCGCGTATTCATGCATTATTACGCCGTTCTGGAGATGCTGCAAAAGAGGTGATGGGGCAGTCATCGAATCTGTTAAAGAATGGTGAGATTGTTTTAGATGTTGAACAACATATCGCAACATTGAAAGGTGAACCAGTTGAGCTGTCTAATCGAGAATGGGCAATTTTGATTCCACTGATGACGCATCCCAATAAAATATTTTCTAAAGCAAATTTAGAAGATAAATTGTATGCTTTTGATAGTGAAATCAACAGCAATACGATTGAAGTTTATGTTCATCACATCCGTTCAAAATTAGGTAAAGATATTATTCGTACAATTCGTGGTTTAGGCTATCGTTTGGGGCAAGCACATAAAGCAGAATAATATGGGAACTGCATTTTCTCTAAGAAAGCGTTTAATTCGTTATACCTCTATCTTTAGTATTTTATTGGGCTGCGTATTAATTTTTTCAGCTTATAAAATTTCTTTAGAAGAAATTAATGAAATTCTTGATGCACAAATGGTTTATTTGGCGGAGCGGGTTGAACTTAACCCTCGACCTATTCAAAGCCATTTTGATGAGCATAAGCGCTATCATGAGGAGGATCTATTTATAGATGTTTGGTCTTATGCAAACCTTCAACAGGTTCAAAACACCCCTCATCATGTGATTATTGAGCCTAAGCAGAAAGCAGGGTTTTATAGTCAAGAGACCGCAAATGGGACATGGATTACCTATATTTTACCGACAGCGAACTTTCAGATTCAAATTAGTCAACAGGAAAAAGTCAGAGAGCATTTGGCTTTAGAGCTTGCAGGAAGCATGTTTTTGCCTTATTTGTTGATTATTCCATTTGCTTTATTGGGCTTGGTCTATATTATTCGCCGCAGCTTAAAACCTTTAGAGGACTTTAAATCTGAATTGGCAAAGCGTGATTCTAATTCGTTGGTGGCGATTCAAAATGCGCATTATCCAGAAGAATTATCGCCTACCATTCAGGAAATGAATCATTTATTTGAGCGGATTTCTGAAGCACAACAAGAGCAGCGGCAATTTGTAGCGGATGCTGCGCATGAACTCAGAACCCCCATAACAGCATTGAATTTACAAACTAAAATTTTAATGAGCCAATTTCCTGAAGAGGAAAATCTAAAAAATCTCAGTAAAGGTTTAGCACGTATGCAGCATTTAGTGACGCAGTTACTTGCTTTGGCGAAACAAGATGCTTCGCTGAATCATGAAGTGCAAGTCACGCAATTTAAACTGAATGATGTTGCACTCAATTGCGTCGAGCAATTGATGAATCTAGCGATGGAAAAAGATATTGATTTGGGTTTTATACGTAATGAAACTGTTGTGTTAAAAAGCGTAGAACATAGCCTTCATTCGATTATTTTTAATTTAATTGATAATGCAATTAAATATACACCTGTCTCAGGAATGATTAATATTTCAGTTTTTGCTGATATCCATGATTTTGCTTATGTTTTAATTGAAGATAGTGGTCCAGGCATAGACACAGAGATGTATGATAAAGTGTTAAAACGTTTTTATCGTGTGCATCATCACTTAGAGGTGGGAAGTGGTTTAGGTTTGTCGATCGTAGATAAAGCCATACAGCATTTGGGTGGCGAGCTATTACTTTCTCGCAGCGAGGAATTAGGCGGTTTAAGTGTTTTGGTTAAAGTACCTGTTCAACTCAATATTAAACCTACCGAATAATCTCAAATTCCTCAATAAATGAACCATATCCTTTTAAATCAAAGGAAGTGGTTCATTCTTTTTCATATACTGGAAAAATGTCAGGCATTTATGCATTCTTCGCCCATCACTTCCTAATTTTTCTAAACTAAAATTTGCAACCCAATTGAGTTTGTTCCCAATTCGACAGATTTCATTATACTTCGATTTGCATGGGTAGATTTCAGCAATAAAAATATCACAAGCTTGTGCAATTTCATCATCATTGAAACGGAATGCTGTTGAAAAAATAAAACATAACCAATCACGAATTTGGCAAGTTTCTAGATCTAGCATTTCGCCTGGGTCTGTTTCAAAGTCGATAAAAGTAAATTCTTTGTGGCGATTGACTAAAATATTGCGCGCAAAAGCTTCGCTGAGATAACTTCCTTTCTGGTGAACTGCTTGAATTGCTGAAATTGCTTCACGAAAGAATTCTAATTTTTTCGCTGTATTCCCCTCCATTCTAATCAATGCTTGGTCAAGTTGCATGACCTGATCACCAGCGTCTTCAATCAATAGACCTTGAGAGCAATTCGCTAAAATCTGAGGTGTGGGAATACCTAATGACTGTAATTCAGTGAGACGATGAACTTCACAATAAATTGACTTACTTCCACCATAGTTAGGAATTGGAGTTAAAGCTTCAATATTAAGAATGCGTGCAACCCATTTTAATGGCATATAAATCCATGCAGAGTGTCGTTCTGAAGCTTTTTTAAGCCACACTTTGCTGTTATCCAGTTGATAAGGTTGGATATTTGAGTCTTGAGCTTTAAGAGTATTACGGAGAAATTTAGAAAAATTACTCATATTTACACGCATAACATTACTAAATTGTTTTGAGTATAATCAAAATATATTAAATTGTAAAAATTAAGATTAGTTTAATAATTTAATATTTAAATTTTGTATAATTTCTGCCTTTTTAATTATTCATTTGATCTCGTTCATTAATTAAAAATGATCGTATCCAATGAACTTTATGGTTTTTATACAAATTGCGAGAAACTTTAGAGAGCATCTATTTTGTATTGTTGAGTCATAGATGGTCTTTTTATAATGGTGACATGGATGTTGTTATGTTGAACGAGGGTGATGGGCAAAACAAAGCACTGCTTTGTTTGCAGCGTAAGAATGCCGTTGAACAAAAAAATGGTTGAGAAAAGTGAAGCATCAGCTGCACAAATTTATTTAAACTTTAGCTGTAAAGTGTGAAAATGGAAGTTTAAAATCTTTCAATAATATTTTTATCACATTGATTTTATTGATTAAGAAAAATTATATTTTACTCAATGCGTTTTTAACAGATTGACTATAATGTATAAAGACTCAAATTTATGATGATTTAGAACAGCCAAAGAGTCATCCTGCGACCTTGACCCTATAACGAAAAGTTGTTATTAGATAGCGGTTCTAAATTTATTATAGAAAATACGATAGACCAATAAATTAAACGTATAAATAATCCAACCTGTCCAAAGATTATGGCTAAGGAAATGTGCTCCACGCATCATTTGCCCCCAACCTGTAATAAAGCCAAGAACAAGCCCTAAGCATAAGAAAAAATAGGCGATTTTAGGATTCGATTTTCTAAAAACAAAAAATCCTGTGAGTAGTGAAAAACCTGTACTTGCATGACCACCTGGAAAACAATGACCTTGGGTTGCAGAAAAATCCCAAACATAACCAAATGCAGTAGATTCAGTCATCGACCATGGACATGCATGTGCTGAGTGTGATTTTAATAATCCAATCAAAACAGTAGATAAAACACTGACCCAAAATAAATAACCAAGTTGCCATTTAAAGGCTTTGAGTTGATCAAACTTAAAAGAAGCAATCCATGAGAGTAGAATAATGACAAAAAAACCAATGACCAAATGTTTAATCAATTTGTGATTGATTTCTACTAAAAACCAGTTATTTTTTAATGGAAAATTTCCAGCAGAATCTATCCAAGGGTGGATCAACTGCATATCAATTGCACCACCAACCGGGAACATGAATAATAATATTAAAAATAGTATTCCCAATAATAAACTGTTTTTTAAAAAGAATTTATGCGACTCTAAAAAAGGCATGAAAAGGATCACTCAGTTGAATCATTTTAATCGTTTGCTATTAGAAAAAAATAAACTTAAATCAGACTTAATTAACCAACTCATTAAAAGAACTGACGAGTTTGATATCTGCTCATAATAAAAATGATTCAACTTTAAGTGATTATCATTCTACTTATTATTCCAGTAAAAAGTCTCTTAAAATAGCAATCCATCATAATGAAATATTGATGATAAATAATGGGCATGGAGATTAATTTATTGTCATTTAAATAAAATATAAAAAAGCGGCTGTGAAAGCCGCTAAAAATGAAAAATAGAATAAAATGTTAAATATTAAAACATCGCATCCTCAGAGTTTGCTGAAATTTTATGTATGGATAAATCTGCTCCACGAAATTCATCTTCTTGTGATAGGCGAATACCCATAGTGACTTTGAGTATACCATAGACAGCAAATCCACCTGCAAGCGCAAGCAAAATGGCAAGCAGTGTACCAATGATTTGTGAGATCATGGATACGCTTCCGATTCCTCCCAACCATTGTTGTCCGAATAGCCCAACAGCAATGCCACCAAAAGCACCGCATACCCCATGCAAAGGCCATACCCCTAAAACATCATCAACTTTAAGTTTGTTTTGTGTATAAGTGAACAATTTGACAAAAATAAAACCTGCACAGATACCAATGAGCAGCGCACCAATCGGATGAACGACATCTGAACCAGCACAGATTGCAACTAAGCCAGCCAATGGACCATTATGTAAAAAGCCAGGATCTTCTTTGCCAAAGAAATTTGCAGAAAGTGTACCGCCAACCATCGCCATCAGTGAATTAATCGCAACTAAACCTGAAATGGCATCAACACGTTGAGCACTCATCACGTTAAAGCCAAACCAACCAACAATTAAGATCCAAGAACCTAATGCCAGGAAGGGAATTGAAGATGGTGGGTGTGCACTGACACGTCCATCTTTTTTATAACGCCCATTGCGTGCACCGAGGAGTAAAACTGCTGCCAATGCAATCCATCCACCCATAGCATGAACAACCACTGAACCAGCAAAATCATGGAATCCTGCACCAAATGTATCCGCTAACCATTTTTGCAGTCCAAGATTGCCATTCCAAGCAATGCCTTCAAAGAAGGGATAAACCAAAGCGACAATAAAAAGCGTAGCAATGGCTTGAGAGCGCATTTTTGCACGCTCTGCAATACCACCTGAAACAATTGCAGGAATAGCAGCAGCAAAGGTTAGCAAGAAAAAACAACGCATCAAATTGTAGCCGTGTTCAGCGGATAGCGTGGTGCCTGTATGGAAAAAATGCTGCCCATAAGCAATATAATAGCCAATGAAAAAATAGGCGATTGCTGAGATTGAAAAGTCAGTAATGATTTTACTGAGTGCATTGACTTGATTTTTATGACGAACTGTTCCCAATTCTAAAAAAGCAAATCCTGCATGCATAGCGAGTACAAGCACTGCGCCAAGCAAAAGAAAGAGAAGATCAACGTTTTGCATATACGATTCTTTTTGGTGCTATATGTCACAAATTGGTTCAAGTATAACCAAGCAAATCTATTCGTGAAGTATCTGACTGTATGAAAAAATAGATCAAAAAATTCAAAATATTATTAAGACTCGATATAAAGCAAAAGCCTGCACTAAATTGGAATTATTGCACTAAGTTGATGCAATAATACAACATGGCTTAATTTTTAAGGCATTGATATTTATTAAGTTAATTTTTATGGTTGAATGTTGAGTGTTAAAAATAAAATTCGCACTTAAAAACAATCCGATCAGTTGTATCAATGAAATTCAAAAAAAGTCTTACTTTTGCACTGTAGGGCTTGAACATGCTTTGTTTTTGTATTCCAAACGATCCTTTTCAAATTTTTGTCCGTTCCATTTATACACGTTAAAACATTTTGATCCATCATTGATGGCAATATCTGGCCAACCATGTCTGCCTAAAGTTGAAAGAAATTCAGGTTGACCGCGACTATTAAAAATTCGAACCCATTTCCGATCAGTTTGTTGAGTGACAATATAAAATCCAATCCCTGTGTCGGCATAGCATCCAATACCACCATCTACCACAATTGCATCAGGGCGACCATCTTTATTCAAATCACCATAATATGAAATATTGCCTAAACTACAACGGCTTTCCCAACCTAGATTGGTTTTTTTAAATTTTGCACTTTTAAAAATCTCTATTTGGATCTCTTCAGGTATTTTGGGAAGTGTGGCGTGACTCATTTGAGCCAACAATATGGACAGCATGCTTGAAATAAAAATTATGATATCTTTCATCATTTTACCTAATTATTTTGTGATTTGGTTATCATTATTTTTAAAATATGTATTTTAATCAAGCTTTTATTGTGTAATGACAGGATTAATATAGGCTGAAAATAATTTCAACACTCAGTTTAATTTTTATCATTAATAATTTCATGTGCTTAGGAGGGTTTAGTGATGTTTTTCAGAGTTGTAAGTAAATATTTGATATAGAATTAAAGAATGTTAATGATCAATATAAAAAGCATGATTTCTCATTTTTGCAGTTATTATTTTAAAACCGTAACCTGTTGCTTTGTACTCAGCTTTTTATCTCATTCACTTTTTGCTCAAACTACCCAATATAAAACTTATCGTTCTAAAGTACTGAACTGTGGTGATGCCACATTTCAAGTCATTTCACAATGTGATGATTCAATAGATGGAGCAGAATCAGGAAGTGCGGGGCAGATACGGGACTCTTGTTCATCCAGTCAATTGCTGATCAACTGGAAAGAACAACAGAAAGTTTTGAACTTCCCAATCACCACGCCACAACAGAAAAACTTCTTAGAACATAAAGGTTATCATTTTAACTCTGTTATTCAATTTGGTGATTGGGCACCACAGAGCTTGGCATGTGGTCAAGCACAAGGTATTACAGGTTATTTTGTGATTGTGAATCAAGCCACGACCAATGATATCAATCAAGAGTATCGTGGCAAAGGTTCATTGAGTGAAGCCCCTATTGTATTAAACCTGAATGGAAGCTTCACCAGTGATTCAATCAAACAAAAAATCTATATTTTGCAAGAACAAAATAAACTTAAAATTTCTAAAGTAATTGGTGCAAATGCGATTTTTGCCGATGAAGAATAAAGAGGATTATCTTCCTATAAGGTTTAGGAAGCTACTATATAATTTGAATATGTTTATTTCCTAAGCTTTGAACCGTATCAACTATATCGGAGACAGTTTATTTTCTTACGTTCTGAATAAAGATAGGTTAAAGTCAAAACTTATCATAATTTTTGGTTGATATGTTGTTGATTCTATTTTAATTTATTAAAATAAACTTCCCCTAATAGATAAGAAATATTATAGTTCAAGTCGATTTTCCTATTTATATTGACCCATGAGCTTAAAATTAGATGTTCTTTTGAAACAGAATTCTGAGAATCTTTCTCCAAAGCAAAAAAAATTTAATCGTCTTATTAAAAAAGTCGAACAGCTTAAAGTGTTGCTAAGTGAATGGGAGCATGCACAAAATGATATACAAAAACGTGCCAGTGGTGAGATTCTCCCTAAATATGCTGAATTACACCAAATAATGTTCCAACAATTGGAAATATTGTGGAAACATAAACTAGAAACAAAATGGGCTAAAACCCAAGCTTTGAGATTAGATGATTTGATTGAGTCCGTTGCTAGTCAATTGATGATTGTGGATACACTTTCTGAAAAGCAATTTGAGTTAGTTGAAAAGATATTATCTAGCTATGAAATATCTGAAGATGAATTTTTTAAAGCGGATATAAAAGAACATCAGCTCGAGGAAATGAATATAGTAGACCAAGAAGAATTGACAGCCGAGCGGCTAGACGAAATTAATAAACGTGCTTTCATTGAAATGATGGCAAGCAAATTAGGTGTTGAGTCTGATTACTTTGATTTTGAATTTAATTTATATGATCATGATGATTTTATAGAAAAATTGCATGAAAAAATGGAAAAAGATCGTGAGCAAGAGTTTTTAAAGCAATTAAATAAAACGGATAGAGATGATTATGAAAGAAAATTGAAAAACGAAAAGGATAAGCAAAAGAAATTAGCTGAGAAAAGAGCATTGGCTAAACAAAAAGCTAACCAGTCATTTAAAAATATTTATTTGAAAATTGCGTCTTTGATTCATCCTGATCGCGAGCAGAATGAAGAGAGAAAAATTGAGAAAACGGAAATATTACAGCGTGTTAATCAAGCTTATGAAAACAAGGATCTATTTGCTTTACTCAAATATCAAATTGAGTTTACCGCAAGTGTAGAAAAATTTAATAATTTAGCTAAAGAACAATTAGAGTTTTACAATATTAACTTGGAAGAACAAGCTGAAGAACTTCAGTCTAAAATTGATGATATTATTTACTCTTTCGATTGGAATGACCATATCGATATGCATTCACTAGGTAGGATTAAAGTAAAAGATTTATATAAAAAATTTGATAAAGATGTATTGATCATCAAAAAAAATCTTGAAAGAGCAGAGCGTGCTTTAGAAATTTTTAGTGATAGAGCGGAATTAAAATCCTTATTGCGGAAAAGATATTATTGACCAGTTGCTTTATCTTCTATTGACGTGGCAGGCTTTTCATGACACCCAACAAGAAAAATGATTAAAGTTCCAAGAAAAAAATGATGATTCATGTGATTTAAGTAATTTATTTATTTTCGATACCTCAGATTCTATCTTAAAAATTGCTTCTGTCAGGTCAAATGTCCTAAATTGAGCTTAGATTGTATGGTTGTTAATTCACATTTACTTAGCTTGGTTGAACAGGTCAGTGGAGAATATTTTGATTGTTTCAAATTCTGATCAAATTTTATCTATCGTGATTACCGGTGGAACTCGTGGAATTGGTTTAGGCTTAGCGGAAGCTTTTTTAAAGCTGGGTTGGTCAGTCATGATTTCAGCACGGAATAGTACTCAACTCAATCAAGTAGTTGCTGATTTAGGGGTACGTTATTCAGCTCAGCGAATTTGTGGCGTCTGTTGTGATGTGGCTCATTATGAAGATCTCCAAAAATTATGGGATGAAACAATTTTAAAATTTGGTCAGGTTAATGTCTGGATCAATAATGCTGGTACGTGTAATGCAGCAAGCGCCTTTACAGACATTACTCATACTGACATAGAAAATGTGATTAAAACCAATGTACTTGGTACGATGTTGGGTTCACAAGTGGCATTAAAAGGTATGACTCAACAAGGTTTTGGGCAAATTTTTAATATGGAAGGTTGGGGTAGCCGTGGTGAATGGAGTGCAGGAATGACGCCTTATGCAACCAGTAAACGGGCAGTTGCTTATCTAAATCATGCATTAAATAAAGAAGCCAAGCAAAGCAATATTTTGATTGGTACCTTAAGCCCTGGAATGGTGGCAACAGATTTGTTGATTTCTTCTTGGCAGCAAGGTGAAGTTAAAAACTGGCACAAAATGAAATGGCTATTTATGTTTGTGATCGACCCACCTGAGCAAGTGTGTGGTTATTTGGCAAAACGTGTAAGCCAAAATAATAAGCGCAATGCGCGTATCGTCTGGATGACACCGTGGCGTTTGTTGCTTCGTTTTTTTCAACCTTATTATTGGAAAAGAAATCCTGTACAGGGGACAGCTTTGGATCAACTCAAGGAATAGTGATTTTGCTTTGATGTATTCTTGGAATGATATTGAAAGAGCATACTTCCACCCTCTCCTAAAAGGAGAGGGATCTCCATTGTGTATAGAATAATTATTTAATGAGCAATGAAATTATCCTCTCTGTGGGGGGAGGGCTAGGGAGAGGGAAAATAAATTGAAGCTAAACCCAAAATTATTAGAATACGCATAAATCTATGCGACACGATGCCACAGATGCCGAACATCTCATGTGGCAAATTTTACGAGCTCAACGATTTATGAATTTAAAGTTTCGTCGTCAACATGTGATTGAGCCTTATATCGTCGATTTTTATTGTCATGAATTGAGCTTAGTGGTTGAGTTGGATGGTGGTCAGCATAATACAGATGTAGGCGTAGCTTGTGATAATGGAAGAACTCAGTTTTTAGAGGCTTTGGGACTTAAAGTTATTCGTTATTGGAATGATGATGTATTGAATCGGAGTGAGGTAGTATAGGAGGATTTTTTGAATATCTGTATTGAATTTAAAGACATCTCTCCCTAACCCTCTCCTGATAGGAGAGGGAACTCTATTTCGTATCAAATAAATATTAAATTCTTAAAGAGTGTTCTTTTCACATTTTGGGGAAGATTGAGGTGTTGGAATTTATACAGATATTTTTAGTTATTTCTCTTTAGCCCTCTCTTTGGAGGTGAGAGAAACCTGATCTTAGCCAGTATTGGGTATCAAATAACTATTCAATTAGTAATCAAAGTTCCCCTCTCCCTATGGGACAGGGCTAGGGTGAGGGTAATTCTTGAAAAAATTAGAGTGTATCAATTCGTTTTATTTTGCGAATTGATCTTTAAGTTAAATGGATATGAAATTGTTAAATTTTGGTTAAAAAAACATCATTGATCAAGTGTTGCTAAATCACTATTCATTATGAGTAAAATAAATTCTTCAAAATGATTACAAACCTTATTGTGCGTGTTACAGATTTCATAAATGCCTAATTCATTGCCATATTCATCTAGTTTGACGGCATAAGTAGTTATCCAGAGTAAGAATTCTGAAAATACAAAACAATTGGCATGAGGAAAGTTTTCAAGACCTTTTAAGTCTTTTGTCGGTTTAAATTCAGTTAAAGAAAAGAACGAATAGCCCTCATCACCAAAATTGGCTTCACCTGTACCATTGAATAAAATATTCTTTAAAAATTTGTGGAAGTTTAACCTCGTATTTTTGTTCTAATTTTATTATTTTTAACAGTGTCGCCGGCTGATTGATACGTAAATTTTGATTGATGAAATGTTGTTTTAATTTTTGAATAACCATGATTATTCTACTCAAAAAAGAAGGAAGCTTAATTAAGCTTCCTTCTTCTAAGATAAAATTACAAGTTTAAATTAAAGCGCCGCAATTTGTTCCATATTGGCTTTGATTTTCACCAATTGATCAGCAAACTCAGTGAGTTTGGCTTTTTCACCTTCAACCACCGCAGCAGGCGCTTTCGCCACAAAACCTTCATTGGCAAGTTTAGATGCAATCTGATCATGTTGCTTTTGCACTTTATCCAAGTCTTTTTGCAAACGCCCAAGTTCAGCTTTAGGATCAATCAAACCTTTCATTGGAACAAATACAGAAATACGACCCACAACAGAGGACGATGACAATGGCGGTTGTTCAGCATCTGTTAGGAAAGTAATACTTTCAACTTTAGCCAATGCTTTAAACAATGGTTCAATACGTGCAATCTGCGCTTTTTCGGCATCTGTTGTGTTTTGCAACAATACTGGCAATAAACGGGCATTACCTAAGCCCATTTCACCACGGATATTACGTACCGCACCAATCAAACCTTGTAATCCAAGCATGTCTGCTTCAGCCTGTTCGTTGATACGTTCAGGATTTGGTACAGGATATTGTGCCAACATGATGGTTTCGCCTTGGAGACCAATCATTGGTGCAAGTGTTTGCCAGATTTCTTCAGTCAAGAATGGCATGATTGGATGCGCAAGACGCAAAGATGCTTCCATCACTGAAAGAAGAACACGGCGAACTTCAGCTTTACGCTCAGTCGATACATTTTCATCATTCAGAACAGGCTTAGTCAGTTCTACATACCAGTCACAGTATTCATTCCAGATGAACTCATAAATCGCTTGTGCAGCCAAATCTAAACGATAGGTCGCAAACGCTTGTTGAACAGCAGCTTCTGCTTTTTGTAAACGGCTGACAATCCACTGTTCAGGAAGTTCCCAAAGATCTTGACGGACTTCCTGACCAATCGGCTGTTGTTCACAGTTCATCATTACGAAACGTGTTGCGTTCCAGATTTTGTTGGCAAAGTTACGGTAGCCCTCAACACGTTTCATATCGAACTTGATATCACGACCCGTATTGGCAAGTGCACAGAATGTGAAACGAACCGCATCTGTACCGTAAGCTTGGATACCTTCTGGGAATTCTTTACGAGTTGATTTTTCGATCTTGGCAGCTTGTTTAGGATTCATTAAACCTGTTGTACGTTTTTGTACTAAGGTTTCAAGATCTACACCATCTATCAAATCTAAAGGATCAAGTACGTTCCCCTTAGATTTAGACATTTTTTGACCTTCACCATCACGCACCAAACCGTGAACATACACAGTTTTAAATGGAACTTGTGGTGTACCATCTTCATTTTTCATGAAGTGCATGGTCATCATGATCATTCGGGCAACCCAGAAGAAAATGATGTCAAAACCTGTGACCAAAACATCTGTAGGATGGAACGTATTTAAGAAATAGTTTTCTTTATCTTTCGCTTCATCGCCGGTCCAGCCCAATGTTGAGAATGTCCAAAGACCTGAAGAGAACCATGTGTCGAGTACATCTTCATCTTGGTTTAATTCAACATCAGCCGCGATATTGTTTTTCGTACGAACTTCTTCTTCAGAACGACCAACATAAATGTTGCCTTCAGCATCATACCAAGCAGGAATACGGTGACCCCACCAGAGTTGACGTGAAATACACCAGTCTTGAATGTTGTTCATCCAAGCCATATACATGTTGCTGTATTGCTCTGGAACGAATTTGATTTCACCATCTTTTACTGCTTGGATTGCAGGTTCAGCCAAAGGTGCAATTTTTACATACCATTGGTCAGTTAAGAGAGGTTCAATGATTACGCCAGAACGATCACCACGAGGTGGCTTCAATGTATAAGGCTGAATTTGTTCTAACCAACCTTCCGCTTCAGCTTGCTCAACTAACTTTTTACGCGCAGCAAAACGTTCTAAACCGACATAGTCTGCTGGTGCAGGAATCGTTTTAGAAATCGCTTCGCCTGCTTTGGCAATATATTCAAACTCAGCCAAAATTTCGGCATTTTTGTTGAAAATATTGATGATTGCGAGTTCACAGCGTTTACCCACTTCATAGTCATTGAAATCGTGTGCAGGGGTGATTTTTACACAGCCTGTACCGAATTCTTTGTCCACATATTCATCTTTAACAATCGCAACCGCACGACCTGTGATCGGTAAAATGATATTTTTACCAACAAGATGCGCATAACGTTCATCATCTGGTGCAACAGCAACGGCAGTATCACCAAGTAAAGTTTCTGGACGTGTTGTTGCAACGACGATGTAATTTTTACCATCGTGAGTTCGTAGTGATTGATCTTCAAAGAAATATTTGAAGTGCCACAATGAACCTTGTTCTTCCTTATCAGATTCAACTTCTAAATCAGAAAGCGCAGTTTGTAGTTTTGGATCCCAGTTAACAAGGCGTTTTCCACGATAAATCAAGCCTTGCTCATGCAGTTTTACAAATACTTCTTTAACTGCATTTGAAAGACCATCATCCATGGTAAAGCGTTCACGTGACCAGTCTACAGATGAACCAAGACGGCGAATTTGACGGGTAATTGTTCCGCCAGATTGTTCTTTCCATTCCCAGATTTTATCAATGAATTTCTCACGACCAAGGTCATGACGGCTGATGTCTTGGGCAGCCAATTGACGTTCAACCACCATCTGCGTCGCAATACCTGCATGGTCGGTACCTGGTTGCCAAAGGGTATTTTTACCAGACATACGGTTATAACGTGTCAAAGCATCCATGATGGCATTGTTAAAACCATGACCCATGTGCAAGCTACCTGTGACGTTCGGTGGCGGAATCATGATGCAGAATGAGTCGCCTTTACGAGAAGGTTGGAAATAACCTTTCTCTTCCCAAGTCTTGTACCATTTTTTCTCGATCTCGGTAGGATCGTAGGTCGTAGCAATGTTTTGCGCTGAATCAGTCATAGTAAAAACAGATCAAAAGTAAGTAAAAAATTGCATTCATTGTAGCAAATATTCTTCAGGAATGTTGAATCCTGTTGTGGAGTATTTACGTTGAATAAATTAAATATGAATAATCTTAGTTTTGATTGAATTTTTTGCTAAAAAATATGACAAATGTTGGAAAATAAAAGATTTTAACTTGGTCACATTTACAAATAGTTTTTTTAGATTATTGATTTATTGACATTATTTTATCGAGTTGCGATGTTGATGAGAGTATTTAAAGACAATGCAACATTTATATGGTTTTGTTAAGATCAAGTCTAGTCGGATAAAACAACAACAGGACATAGTGCAATGCAATATAAAATTGATTTATTAATCAAACAACACACTTATCAAGAGTTGAAAAGTATTACTCAAAGTTTAAATAATGGGGAAAAGCGGGATTTGGCAAAACAATTAGGCAATGTGTTTACGGATATGTCTTGCCAAGTATTAGATCAAGTTTTTGGAGCTTTACTCGAAGAACAGCGTAATAACCCAACATTAGATGCAACTGGTCAAAAAAAGCTGAAAGAGGCTGAACAAATTTTTTCTCAAATCGAAGGAGCTTTTAAAAAATATATGCCTTGGTCGATTTCCTTTTTTAGTAATGATCGTTTAAAACCAGTAGCAAATCATATTCTTAAAAAATTTGAGGATTCAGAGGCAAGTGAGGTGGTGATGTATTACCAATTAGATCGCCATCTTGGAGAAGAAGCGAGCAGTAACATCCAGAAAGTGATTGCTGGTGACACGCATGCTTTACCAGCAACCTTAAAAAATTTAGTTAAAATTATTGATCTGGGCGTATCTGAGTTTATCCGTGATCCTAAGACATTGTTAAAATTTAATTTTGTCGTTGATAAGACTTTAAATGGAGTAATCAATATGATCACCAGTACGGGGTATAAGCGCTTAGAAAAAGTGGGTGAGGAATATAATCCAAGTCACCCTGAAAAAGCTCAACATTATGCGAAACATTTTAGTAAGTTTTTAGTTGAGGCTTAAAGTCTAAATAAAGATGTCTGATTGATTTGACCTGCCTCGTGGTCTAATATTTATTTGTCCTATTCAAGAGCGTATTTACATGGAAAGTTTAGATGGAAAGGTGGTTTGGATTACGGGTGCATCATCAGGTATTGGTAAAGCTTTAGCTGCGGAATGTGCATTGCAGGGTGCGCAGGTGATCTTAAGTGCAAGACGTTTGGAAGAGCTGGAAAAAGTTCGTGTGAGTTTGCTTCACCCTGATCATCATCTTTCCGTAGCAATGGATATTACTGATGAAGCACAAGTTCGTCATGCCTATGAACAGGTCCTTGATCAAAAAGGGCGTATAGATTTGTTGATCAATAATGCCGGTTTAAGTCAAAGAGCATTGATTACAGAAACCAGTATGCAGACCGAACGTGCAATCATGGAAATTGATTATTTTTCACAAGTTTTTTTGACTAAACTGGTATTACCTACATTTATTGCTCAAAAATCAGGACGAATTGCTTATATCTCAAGTGTTGCTGGGTTGTTAGGAACACAATATCGTGCAACATACTCCGCGGCAAAGGCGGCTATTCATATGTGGGCAAACAGTCTACGGGCTGAAGTGGCGCAGGATGGGGTAAAAGTTTCGGTGATCTTCCCTGGTTTTGTGAAAACCAACGTTTCATTTAATGCTTTAAATGGGGCAGGTAAGCCACAAGCACATCAAGATGAAGCAATTGAAAATGGCTTGGAAGCTGATGATTTTGCAAAGCAAACTGTTTCAGCACTTTTAAACGGTCAAGAGTATATTGTAGTCGGTGGAACTAAAGAAAAGTTGGGGGTGTGGGTATCACGTTTGTCTCCTACAACTTTGTATAAGATGATCCGCAAGATGAAAGTGAAGTAATTGAAGCTACTTTATTTAAATACATCTAGTAGCAATTGATCTATCTATAAATATCTGTCCATACACTTATGTTATATGAGATACGCATGCAAAAAATTATATTTAAAATAAGTGGCTTATCTTTTGTTTTAAGTGGCGCTGCTTATGCTGGTCTGTGTGATGATCATCAAGTGGTCAACAAGGTCTTGAAACAAGCCAAAATTACGAAGGCTGAACAGTCATTGATTCACTGTAAATCTGACCCTGTTGATGATTCAACGATGATCATGGCTTATGCTCAGTGGATTTCTGTTAAAGATCGTCCAGAAGAAGGTGAATATTATTTGGATTTAATCAAGTTTAAGCCTGAAAACTTAAAGGTTATAGATCATTATCGTGTTACTGAACCCATGGTTTCTGATGCAATCAGTTTGGATTCAATTGAGTTGGATACAGCAAATTATAAAGTCACTGAATCAAATCGTGCATTGGGATTGAGATTGAATTATTCAGGGCATTCACAGCCCAATCCATTTTCCATGCAACTTTTAAATTTATATGATCTGAAAAATAAAAAGCAAATTTTGGACAGTTTGATTGTCACCCGAGATCGTGCAGAAACAGATATGGATTGTAATGCGGATGCAGAAGAGCGTACTTCTACGCTAGTGATGCAGAAAAATCAAACCAAAAAATATACCGATATTCTGGTCAATAGCAAAATTAAACGTTATCAGATGCAAATAGTCGCTGAGGAATGCCAAGAGGTGAATCATCAATTCAACCAACAACGTTTCACATTAAAATTTGATGGCAATCAATATCAAATTCCTCAAAGTTATAAAGATGAATATCAATATTAACAACAAGGTAGATCTTGGTTTATGGTCTGTAGTCTTGGTTAAGCGTTAAGGTGCTTTGATTAAAAATTTAGACATCAATTCCGCATTTTTCCCTCTCAACTGCCATGACATACACCGAACACCACCACCCATTTTGCAGACTTGAGCGGATTGAACAGGAATAACGGTTCGTTTGGTCAGTCGGCGAATCTGTTGCAGTGCAACAGCATCCTGTTTGATCCCAAATTGTGGAAAATAAATCCGTTCAGGAGTTACCAGCATATTGGTATATAAGCCACAAGCGGAACCAAATTTTTCATCGTAAATTTGGCTGCCATCATAAGGCGTCACAATCTCATGAATCTTGATATTGGGAATACCTCGTTGCAAATCTGCTTTGAGTTGTTTCGAATAGTCAAGATCTTCTGGATATGAGTTGATGACAACTGTTTCTTTTTCGATAAAGCTGACTACTCCATCTGCATGTTCTAAGCCACCTTGTTCATCTGCTTCAATAAATGCAATATGTTTTGCACCCGTCAGTTGAATTAGTTTTTGCCGTGCAGCAGTTTCAGATAAATGATTATCAGATAAAAATTTAGTGCTGATCACCACATTCCCATAACCATCTTCAACCCAATTACCGCCATCGTTCAGTAATGGAGTTTGGATAAATTGCAGTCCTGCTTTTTGACTATATGCTTTAAAGTCTGCTTGAACATCATCGGAAATGGCTTGAGCTTTTTTGCCTCCACCTTGTCCTGCTGCTGTATAACGAAAAAGAATAGATTGATTGGGATTAGCACTACTAAAATCACGCATCCAAATATCTTGCATTGGCGCTATAGCAACATGCTGTTTTCCCAAAGCTTTGACATAATCTGGATAAAGTTGTTGATCGGTTAAAATAACAACATTGTCACCATGTTGAATAATTTTTTTCGCATAATCGACATGAAAATCAAAAATGTCATCGATGACTTTTGAATAATATTTATCATGGCTCTGTGGTGAGGCAAGTACAATTAATTCTGCTTTTATGCTCAATGGAAGCATGGTGATCAATCCTATGCTAAGTTGCAGTGTTAAATTTTTCATTAAGCCAAGCCGATGTGCATCATTAAAAAGTTGTAGTTTTTTACGACCAAATCTAGGATATAACAGTTGAATCAATCCTGAGATTATCATGATCTGGCTGGCTGAAGTAAATCAAGATCATTCATTTTTGTACAGAACAAAACGAATGATCGATGTTTAAACACATACAATTATTAGGTTGCCGTACCATAAGCAAACACTTCAACCATGCCACCTTGCATGCCGAGTTCGGTTGTACTTAAACGTAAGCCCATAATATGGGTTGATCCTACATTCTCAGCTTGTTGTTTTAAACGTACAATTGCTTCGCGCCGTGCACGATCAACTACAGTTTCATAAGTGGTTAAACGTCCGCCAAAAAAATTCTGAATTTGTGCAATGATGTATTTAAAGTAATCATGAGAAATGACCACATTACTACTGATCAATTGCCCTTGGCGTTCAGAAGTCTGAAACTTATTGGTATCAATACGAATATGCGCAAGGCGTTGTTCTTTTTCCGCCAATTCCTTTAGATGCTTTTGTTCAATGAATCGCCCGAAGCCCCATCCAATAAAAAATAGAACCAGTGTTAATCCGATTTTAAAAATTAAACCATCCATTTACATTGCCTAATTTGAAAATGGGTCGGGAAGTTGTGTTTGCTTTGGCTCAACAATTACTGCTGTACCATAAACAAAAAGTTCTGATGCCCCTTGTGCAATATTTGAGGTGGAAAAACGAATCCCCACAATAGCATTGGCACCCAAAGCTTGTGCTTTTTCAATCATTCGATTCATGGCTTCTTGGCGCGATTCTTCTAATAATTCGGTATAGCCTTTCAATTCACCGCCCACAATATTCTTTAAACCAGCCATCAAATCACGACCGACATGCTTGCTTCGAACAGTACTTCCGTAAACCACATCAAGTTGTTGCTTAATATTGTGGGCAGGAACAGTTTCCAAATTGCTTAATTTCATTGTTTTTCAATATTCAATAATGATGATTTGTTTCCAACATAGAAAATTCTGCTTCAAAATGCAATAAAAAAAGCCCACCGAAGTGAGCTTTTATGATCAATTTGATTTTACTTACTTTTTATCGTTTGGATGATATTTCAATTCAGACGAAGAAGCAGGCTGTGCAATTTGATCTGAAGTATTGGCTTTCAGACCACCACCTAAGGTTTTATACACTTCAATTTGATTGTTTAAATTGGCTTGTTCTAAAAGTAACAAACCTTGTTCAGCAGAATATGAAGTACGTTGCGCATCTAATACCGATAAGAAACTGTCAATACCTGCACGGAAACGGGCATTTGAAAGTTTATAGGTCGTATTGGTCGCATCAACCAAACGTTTCTGTGCAGATAGACGATCACCAATATTTTGACGTGTCGCTAAAGCATCATTCACTTCACGGAAAGCTGATTGAACAGATTTTTCATAATCAGACAACGCAATTTGTTGATCTGTTTCTGAAATTTTAATGTTCGCTTTACGAGTACCCCAATCCCATAGTGGAATATCAAGGCTAGGACCTAAAGACCATACGAATGAGCCAGATTTAAACAAATCACTTAAATCTGTCGACGCATAACCCGCAGAACCCGTCAAGCTAATGGTTGGGAATAAACGTGCTTTAGCAGCACCAATATTCGCACCCGCAGCTGAAAGTTTATATTCTGCTGCTTTAACATCAGGACGGTTGTTCAACAAGTCACTTGGCAAGCCAGCAGCAAATGCTGAATTTGTGGTAATACGTGTTACACGTTGTTTAGGCAGCAAATTATCAGGAACTGTTTGTCCAACAAGTAGGTTCAACAGGTTTTGAGCTTGAGCAATTTGAGTCTTATAGTTTGCAACATCATTACGAGCAGTTTCAACAGAGATCTGCGCCTGACGAACAGGAACTTCACTGTCAATACCCACATCAAAACGTTTTTTGTTGAGGTTATAAGAATCAAGTTGAGCTTTTAACGTTTGATCAGCCAGTTTAAGTTGTGCTGTCGCAAAAGAATAATTTAACCAAGCCTGTGCGACTTGACCTATTAAGCTGATTTGCGTTGCATCACGTGCACTTGCAGTCGATAGATAAGTATCTAGTGCATTGTCTTTTAAACTTTTTACACGCCCCCAAAAGTCCAACTCATAAGAGGTTACACCTAGACCAACGTTATAACGTGTCTGAGCACCCATGCCTTGGTCTTGACGTAAAACACCGCCACTTGCACCAATCGTAGGTAACTGATTGTTTTCAGTGATTTGATAAGCTTGTTGTGCACGTTGAATATTCAATGTTGCTGTACGTAAATCACGGTTGTTGGCTAAAGCAAGATCGAGCACTTGAAGCAAGCGTTGATCTGCAAAAAACTCTTTATAGCCTTGTGAAGCAATGGACGTACCCGTGCCATTATCAATATAACTCGTAGGTATGTTCGCTTGAGCTACCGGTTCTGGGCCACGCATGCTTTGACAAGCTGTCAAAGCAAGCGCAAGTGCAGATACCGCAATGCTACGACCTGAAATAGACCATACGTTTTGCATCACGATTTATGCTCCTGAATATTTTGATTTTTAGGTTTGTACTTAAAGATACTACGAATCCATACGAAGAATACAGGAATAAAGAAGATACCTAAAAGTGTTGAACTAATCACACCACCCAATACACCATATCCGACTGAGTGTTGGCTACCAGCGCCTGCACCTGTTGACAGAGCAAGAGGGAGTACACCGAAACCAAACGCCAAAGTTGTCATAATGATTGGACGTAAACGCATTTTTGCAGCATGCAAGGTAGCTTCAAACAGCTCTTCGCCTTTTTCTTGCAACTCTTTCGCAAATTCTACAATCAAAATCGCATTCTTCGCAGACAAACCGATGACTGCAATGAGTGCCACTTGGAAGTAAATGTTATTGGAAAGATTTGGATCACCTTTAATGATCATACCGAAATATGTCAATAACACCGCACCCAATACACCTAATGGAACCACAAGTAATACTGAGAATGGAATCGACCAGCTTTCATAGAGTGCTGCAAGACACAAGAATACAATCAATAATGAAAGCGCATACAAGAATGGTGCTTGAGCGCCAGACTCACGTTCTTCTAATGATAAACCTGTCCATTCATAGTCATAACCTGACAAGCCCATAGATGGTAATTTGGCAATGATTTCTTCCATTGCTGCCATCGCATCACCAGAGCTGACGCCAGGGGCAGGCGTACCTTGAATGTTGACTGAAGCAACACCATTGTAACGTTCTAGACGAGGTGAACCATAAGTCCATTTGCCTGTTGCAAAGGCAGAGAATGGAACCATTTCACCTTTGCTATTACGTACATACCATTTGTTTAAGTCCTCAGGCATCATACGAGCATTCGCATCACCTTGGACATAAACTTTCTTCACACGACCACGGTCAACGAAGTCATTGATATAAGAACCACCCCAAGCCATGCTCATGGTTGAGTTGATATCAGCAATGCTTACACCCATCGCACCTGCTTGCGCTTGGTCGATTGTGATTTGATACTGAGGCGTATCTTCTTGACCATTTGGTCGTACACCGACAAGACGTTTGTCTTGTGACGCCATGCCTAAGATCGCATTACGAGCAGCAATCAGTTTGTCATGACCTTGACCACCTGGATCTTTTAACTGCAAGTTAAAACCAGCAGTTACACCTAATTCAGGCATTGCAGGCAATTGCAGTGGCATAACATATGATGCATCTTTGATGATCATGTTGAGTGCCATACCACGTTGAATGACTGCACCAATCTGTTGTTCAGGTGTTGTACGTTCTTCCCAATCTTTCAAACGAATGAAAGCAAGCCCCGCATTTTGACCGACCCCAGTGAAGGAGAAACCAGCCACACTAAATACAGATTTAACCGAATCTTTTTCTTTATTTAAGAAATAGTTGGTCATGGTATCAATGGTTTTACCAGTACGATCCAAGGTTGCATTTGGTGGTAATTGTACCAAGGTCATTACAATACCCTGATCTTCTTCAGGTAAGAATGAAGACGGCATTTTGATAAATACAGTGACCAATACACCAACGACAACAGCATAAATAATTCCTGAGAATATTTTATGGTGAGTCATGCGGTTTACACCATTTTGGTATTTTTCCGCAGTACGATCAAAAGCATTGTTAAACCAACGGAAGAAACGTGCAAAGATGTTATTGCTTTGTTCTTTGTTTGGATCATGCTGTTTCAAAATAGTCGCACACAGTGCAGGCGTAAATGTTAAAGCAACAATTAATGAAAGCACCATCGCAGTCACGAGCGTGATCGAGAATTGTCGATAAATTACACCTGTTGTACCCCCAAAGAATGCCATTGGAACGAATACAGCAGTCAATACTGAGGTAATACCTACCAATGCACCAGAAATCTGTTTCATTGAAAGTTCTGTGGCAGTGACTGGATCTAGATGATCTTCCTGCATGACCCGTTCAACGTTTTCGACCACAACGATGGCATCATCTACCAAGAGACCAATCGCCAGAACCATCGCAAACATGGTCAGTGTATTGATTGAGAATCCAAATAGATTGATGATAGCAAAGGTACCCAACACAACCACTGGAACAGCCATTGTTGGAATAATCGTTGCACGCCAGTTCTGTAAGAACAAGAACATGACAAAGAATACAAGAATAACCGCTTCGATTAAGGTATGAACCACACTTTCAATCGACAGTTGAATAAATGGTGTTGTATCAAATGCCAATTCATCTTTCATGCCAGCAGGGTAGTTCTTACGTAAATCAACCAAACGCGCTTCAACTGCTTTCGCTGTATCTAATGCATTGGCACCCGTCGCAAGTTTAATTGCAACACCGCCAGCAGGTTTACCATTGTACTTCGAGTCAAACTGATAGTTGTCCGCACCTAATTCAACACGAGCAACATCACCTAAACGTACTTGAGCACCGTCACTGGTATTTTTCAAGAAGATGTTTTTAAACTGTTCAGGTGTGGTCAACATGCTTTGCGCATTAACCGTTGCGTTCAACACTTGCCCGTCAACAGATGGCGCACCACCTAATTGACCTACAGCAACCTGTGAGTTTTGTGCACGAATTGCTGCTGCAACATCACTCGGTGTAAGCCCTAAACTGGTTAATTTTGCAGGATCAAGCCAAATACGCATCGCATATGAACCACCAAACACTTGCACTTCACCCACACCCGCTACACGGCTTAATGGTTCTGAAATGTTTGAGTTTACATAGTCCTTAATGTCATTTGCAGAAAGGCTGTCTTGTGTAGAATAGAATGCAAGTACCTGTAAGAAACTTGCGCCAGACTTGGTCACTTTCACACCTTGACGTTGTACATCTTCAGGCAAAAGCGCAGTTGCTGACTGTAATTTGTTTTGTACTTGAACTTGGGCGATATCTGGATCGACACCTTGTTCAAAGTTTAATTGGATTGACGCCTGACCGTTACCCGCACTGTTAGATGAGATGTAACGTAAGCCATCCAAGCCATTCATTTGTTGTTCGATAATCTGTGTAACTGTATTCTCAACAGTTTCAGCAGATGCACCTGGATATGTCGCAGAAATGGTGACAGTCGGTGGTGCAATCGTCGGATATTGTGCAATGGGCATTTTTGTCAGCGTGAGTACACCCGCTAACATAATGACTAATGCAATTACCCATGCAAAAATCGGACGATGAATAAAGAATTGAGCCATTCAGTCTACCCCTTAAGCATGTGAAGTAGATTTTTGTTCACTGTTTTTTTCTTGCTGAGCCGCAGGTTGAGCAGCTGTTGCTGGTTTAGGCGCAGCTTGTCCAGGTTGAGCTTCAGCTTGTGGTTGATAAGGTTTAGCAACCACTTCCTGTTCAGGTTTAACTTTCGCGATACCATCAACAATGACTTTATCACCTGTATTTAAACCTTGAGTGACGATCCAATCTTTGCCATGAACACCTGCAGTTGTGATTGGACGACTTTCAACAGCACCTTTTGCATTGACAATCATTGCAATGGCTTGACCTGTTGGCGTACGTGTAATCGCAGCTTGCGGAACCAAGTAAGCATTTGGAATCACACCCTGTACGATTTGCGCGTTGGCAAACATACCTGGCAATAACAAGTGATTCGGATTTGAGAACACAGCACGTAGGGTCACCGAACCTGTTTCTGGGTTTACACTTGCGTCAGAAAATGCCAGATTTCCTTCGACAGGGTAGTAACTACCATCTTCAAGTTTTAAGCGTACTTTTGTGTTGTTACTGCGATCAATGCTACCTTGACTCAACTGTTGACGTAGACGTAACAACTCAGCACTTGATTGGCTGATGTCTACGTAAATTGGATCAAGTTGTTGAATTGTCACTAAAGCATTCGCCTGATTGGCTGTGACTAAAGCACCAGCAGTAACAGATGAACGACCTGATTGACCAGAAATAGGCGAACGAACAGTTGAATAGCCTAGATCAATTTGTGCATTTTTAACAGTCGCATTTGAAGCAGCAATATCTGCTTCAGCAAGTTTTATTTGAGCAAGTAAGTCATCATATTCTTGTTTAGACACTGCGTTAATGCCAACAAGTTGGCGATAACGATTTGCTTTCACTTGTAATGAATTTAAATTCGCTTGCTGACGTACTAAAGCTGCTTTTGCATTGTCTAAGTTTGCACGGTTAACTCTCGAATCAATCTCGTAAAGAGGTTGACCTTCACGAACAAAACTACCTTCTGTAAACAAACGTTTTAAAATTACACCACTTGTTTGCGGACGAACTTCAGATATTTGATATGCTGAAGTACGACCAGAAAGTTCTACAGTTTGTTCAACGCTTTGTGGTTGAGCAACAATGACACCAACTTCAGTCGGCGGCATTTTTTGGGCAGCACCACCAGCTTCTTGTGCTGATTTAGGATCTTTGCTGCAACCTACAAGTGCAATACTTGTTGCGAGAGCACAAGCAGTAAGGGCAGGAGCCCAAAGCTTTGCCGACATCATTATTCCACCTCGTTTAGATTCTTATCTAAAAATAATTTGTTCTGACTTAACGTTTCTGGTGTCAATATGAACCATAAAATAGCAGCCCATATGAAACCTATACCCCATCCAGTGAGTACATCAGTTGGGAAATGTGCTCCCAGATAAATTCTAGAGACCCCCATGCTTAGAAACCATAAAAAGCCTCCCAAGCCAATCCATTTAACGTGGTGATGCTTTTGAAATATAAACATAATCGAACAATATACAATAGCAGCATAAATACTGTGAGCACTGGGAAATGAAGCACCATAGGTTTGCACCATCTGGTAGATTTCATCAGGTCGTGGGCGATTGACTAGATATTTAATTATCCAACCAATCGCTGAAGCACCAAGTAACCCAATACTGATCATCAGTATGTTTGCATACTGTTTTAGGCGTATGAAATATACATTACATAGCCCTGCAATCACGATCATTGACGGTAAGCCGCCTAGATAGGATAGGCTAAGCGCAATACCATTTAAAAAATCTAAACGGTGTGAACTCATCCATACAACACTTGATAAATCAAATAGTTGCACTTGGTTTATGGTTAAACCAATACTCCCAATAAGTAAACTTATACAGCCAATAAGGAGCAATACATAAGGCATAAAATGACCTAGAGTATAAAAACATGTACGTTAAGTTTATTTAATGCACTGAAGTGTACTCGCCAGTACACTTTTTTTCAAGTGAGTAAAATTAGGTAATTTATACTAATTTCTTTTTGTAAAATATTTGACATTTTGCACAAAAAATAACAAAAAGTTTAGTGATTTAGTTTGTTTTGTGGTGTTGCTTCGTCTTCAAGCTGTAACGGTTGCTTTGGTGGCCAGAAAAAATCAATTGGGCGCGTTGAAAAATGGGTAAATATCAGTTTTGCCAAAGGTTTCCATTGGGAAAAGCGCACTTGCCTTGCTCGGAGTGCAACGATAATTGTTAAAGTAAAACTTACAAATAAGTTGGTTAAACCGATACATAATACACCCAGAAAAGAAACGATAATCAAACCGATATCTGGAGAGCCATTAATCGTCATTAAACCTTGAATAAAGTTTGCAGATGCAAAAGCAATATGGCGAATATCTAAAGGTAAACCCAAGATAAAACCAATGGTTCCCATGCTTCCAAGCATGATACCAAAGAGGAAATTACCTGCCAGTGCACCCAAATTGCGTTCAACATAATCCGCAAATTTATTGAGTCGTTCCTGTCCTAAAAATTTCTTCCATTTGGTGTGAGCTTTCAGGCGTGGTCCGACCTTGCGATAAACCGACATATTGTCGAAATATCCAGCAATTAATCCTGATAAAAACAAACAAACACCGGCAATTGCTGCATGTGGAATGGCAAGTGAGGTAAACGGATTCAAGCTATGCAGTAAAGTCGTGGCTTTGGCATGTGTGAGCAAAGGTTCATCCATTGCCAATTGCCATAAATAGGTGATGAGTGCAGCTGTTGGTATTGCAATCGAAATATTGCCTAAAATCGCAATAAACTGAGTGCGAATAATATTAATAATTAGACCTGCAAGTTCTGCAATTTGTGCCGTTTTTGATCCTTTTTGATGCTGTACTGTCGAGGCAAGTGCTGCAGCAGTCATTGCTGGTTGTTTGGTGGCAACCGTAAAGTGTAAAACATGAATCAGAATAAAACCCAGTGAATAATTCATGCTATACAGAAAAGCATGCATAAAAGGCGCGAGTACTAAACGTGCAGAGAGGATTTTAAGGGTTGCCATTGTGGCAATGATCACACCAGCACCTGCTGCTGCTTGATACATACCCAAGAAGCCTTTTTTATCAGTACTTACGTAATGTTCGCCTGTTTTGCTGGCATTTTCTGTAACTTGTAGAGCAATCAATTCACTATTGGTTTTGAGTAAATCACGAACACTCGTTTCACTATAATGCGCATCAACCAAGTCAGTCAGTAGTTCTCCACACAATGCATAACGAATCTGATCATCTTCTACCAACAGATTCAATAACAGTTCTATACGATCCAAACATTGTTCAAGCAGTGACAATAAATAGGTCAAACTTAGACTGACACCAATTCGCTTAATTGCTCGACGAACCTTGAACACCACATCACGACACTGTTCAATCATGACCAAGGCTTGATCTGCATCTGGTGGAACAGTGACCGCATACTGATCCTGATCGCGGTGTTGTTTTTTATAAGCTTCTATAAATTCAACGATTTCACGGTTTTGGACTAAAAATGGAGATTCATATTCCTGTAATTCAGGATAAGCATTGATAAACTCTGGATATAAACCAATACCACTAATACGGTAGGAGAGTACGGTAATCGCTTTAATAATATCGCGTTTGATACCAAGTTTATCATTGCTATAACGATGCCCTTGATTGAGGAGTTGAAATAACTGTTTCCAATGCGCTGAATCAATATTTTCAAGCCAATATTTATCACTGCGTTGATAAAAAACCTTACCGACTAAATCTTTTAGTTCTGTTTCATCAGGTAATAAAGGAAGAAAGTGAGCACCAATACGTTGCCCAAGCTGATTCCAGAATCCATCTAAGGATAATATGCCACTGTCCGCATATAGCCCGGCTTGTTTGTAATGATTGACTAGCTTGAGTAAGTAACCTTGAAATGCTGAAGATGCATTAGGCGTAATGAGTAGAGATTGAATTAATGAATTGAATTTATTTTCAATTTCTTCTAGGTTACGTGTGTCATTGGGTCTGATCCGTTTGACTAGCTCGATTAAAATATCAGGATTTGGAACAACTTTGGGATCATCAAGTTGTTCCTGCATAAGGAGAAAAAGATCATTAAAATGTATATGCATAGGCCTTGTTAAATTCTATTGAATGCGATGTAAGGCAAGTTGCGCCAAGTTATACAATGCTTGACGGTATTTAGATTCAGGTAAATGACTCAGTGCTTGGATCGCAGCTTGTGTTTCTTCATTTGCACGGCGACTACAATAATCTAAAGCACCAGAAGTTTGAACGATTTGAATCACACGTTCTAAATCTGCTGTCCCGCCAGTTGCAATACTCTTACGAATAATTTCGTGTTCTTCGCCTTGTGTATTCGCTAAAGCAGAGATTAAAGGTAAAGTTGGTTTTCCTTCCATCAAATCATCACCAATATTTTTACCTAATGTTTCAGCGTCAGAGGTATAGTCTAAAATATCATCGATGATTTGGAAGGCATTGCCAAAATGTCCAGCAAAAAGACGGAGTGGCTCACGATATTGAGGTTGACCAGCAAGAATAGCAGCGCCTTCTGTTGCTAATTCAAATAAACGTGAAGTTTTACCGTGAATAATATCTAAATATGTTTGTTCTGTGGTTTCAGGTTGATGTTGTGCCTGAAGTTGTAAAACTTCACCTTCAGCAATTTCACAGGTTCCTGTCGAAAAATCTTTTAACAACACCATATTGTCCAGATCAACCAGCAAGTCAAATGCACGTGAAATCAGGAAGTCACCTACTAAAACTGCCGTTTGGTTATTCCATGTTGCGTTTGCAGTTGGACGACCACGACGCAAACCTGACTCATCAACGACATCATCGTGAACCAATGTTGCCGTGTGCAACATTTCAATAATGGCAGCCAGTTTACGGTAGGGCTCCATTTGCGTGTCTGTTGCACCGCAAGCTTTTGCTGCAAGTAAACACATAATGGGGCGCATACGTTTTCCGCCAGCTTCAACCACATGCTTACTGACCGCCATCACCAAAGCAACTTTTGAGGTAATCCCTTCATTAATAAACTTGTCCATCGCAGCAAAGTCTGTTGCAACAGGAGCGAGAATATCTTGCTTAAAGTCGATGGTCATCGGGTGGGAGCCTCATGCAAATGCGTTATAAGTCGTTAGTGTAACAATGAATATGTCTGAATGTTGCTTTTGGAAGCAGACATCGTGCCTGAATCTTAATGATTTGTTCTTTAATTGTCCAAAAAAGCATAAAACATTAAATATTCTGCACGTTGTTGTTTTGAGCTACATAGTAGCGGATTTGTTTTAAAAATCTATTTCAATTTAATAAAAAAATTCACATATTCAAGGGTTAAACCTTAAAAAAAAGTGATTATTGCGATTAATTTGTAGGCAATGTTAATATTTCATGAAAATGACTTGTTGTTTAATTCATTATCACTTAAAATCTTTGCCCTTGTATAACCCCCAGTGGCGTTCGTTTTAAGATCGATATATTCCTTTATCGGCACGACGACACGGGCAAGTTGGAGTACGTTATGTACGCAGTAATCCAAAGCGGTGGTAAACAGCACCGTGTTGTTGAGGGTGAAACCCTTAAAGTTGAATTGTTGAAAGCTGAAACAGGCGCAACGATTACATTTGATGATGTATTAATGGTTGTGAATGGCGAAAGCATTCAAATCGGTGCTCCAGTTGTAGCTGGCGCAAAAGTAACTGCAGAAGTGGTTGGTCACGGTCGTCATGACAAAATCCGTATTATTAAAATGCGTCGTCGTAAGCACTACCGTAAGCAACAAGGTCACCGTCAATGGTTTACCGAGTTGAAAATTACTGCGATCGCAGGTTAATCACTAGGAGTATAGAGACATGGCAACTAAAAAAGCCGGTGGTTCGACTAAAAACGGTCGTGATTCGAACCCTAAAATGTTAGGTGTTAAAATGTACGGTGGTCAAGCTGTGACTGCTGGTAACATTATCGTTCGTCAACGTGGTACAGAATTCCACGCTGGTGCAAACGTAGGTATGGGTCGCGACCATACTTTATTTGCTACTGCTGACGGCGTAATCAAATTTGAAGTGAAAGGTCAATTTGGCCGTCGCTATGTATCTGTTGAAGTGTAAGCTTTAATGGTTCGAAAAAGCCCGCTTAATTGCGGGCTTTTTTATGTTCAATTGTTGCTTAAAATTAAATTTATTCTTCATCATGATGAATGGTTTTCTACATATTGCACTAATAACAATACAAAACTTCTTATTTTCTCAATTATTACTGACATGATTTAGTTTAAGATAGGTCATCTAAATAACATCCTGCATGCAGTTTTATATGCAGACATAGTAAAGGTGAACATATGAATATGCTTCGTAAAACGATGGGTGCAGTAGCCGTAGGTGCAGCTCTGCTTGCGCCAGTCATGAGCACAACAGTTTTTGCAGCGACTGCTGCGTCGGAGCAACAAGCGACAGCAAACCTTGTCAAACAGCTCAGTGGCGTAAAAAGCTTTACTGCTAATTTTGAACAAACCACCAAAGCAACACAAGCGGGTAAAGCTGTACAGAAAAAAGGCTTAACTGCCCAGCATATGAACCAGACCTTTAAAGGGACGATGAAAGTCGAGCGCCCAGGAAAGTTCTATTGGGAAACAACAACGCCTGCAAAACAGACGATCGTGACTGCTGGACGTACTGTATGGATTTATGATCCTGATCTACAACAAGCCGTTAGACAGAGCTTAGATGAGCAAGTGGCAAATACGCCTGCATTGTTATTAAGTGGAAATACCCAGCAGATTCAAAAAGCGTATCGAATCACTCAGCCAGATGCAGGTAAAACCTATTACACGCTTTATCCGAAGCAAAAAGATGGGGCTTTCCAAAGCTTAACGATTAGTTTTGGGGCTAAAAATGCACCGACACTGATGATCTTACAAGATTCATTGGGGCAAACCACTACTGTACGTTTTAACAACGTCAATGTGAATGCTGCAATTCCTGCTTCAACTTTTAATTTTGTGCCTCCTAAGGGTACGGATATTATTGATCAATAATATTTTTTCTAAAAAGCAACCTTTGGGTTGCTTTTTTATTTATGCGTGAAAAAAGTCAAAATAAATAAGCTGTGATGCCCATTGTAAAGTGAGATCTTAGAAATAATGACTTTTACCTAACTTGGATTGAGATCAAAAAAATAAAGCGATTTTTCGAGTAAAATGTGGGTCATTAACAATTATGAATATTAATTTGAAATTTCTAGTTTTATGATAAAAGAAATCTCTAATTATGCTTTATAACATGGTAATGCAAGTGAATTTAAAAACAGGATTGGTTGTATCAGCACTATTTTCAGTCTTACTGATCGCTACAGGTTGTCAAGAAAAGCCTGCTCCTCAGGCAGAGCAAACTGGGACAAGCACTGCAAAATCGACGCAAATTCCATTGATCCAAGCAAAAGTTCAACGTGTTGATGGTATTAAAAAGCAGTTCTGTGATGAAGCGGGCTGTACTCAATACGATTTGCAGAGCGTAAAAAGCAATGTACCCTGGATTGATGAGTATTTTCTAAATCGAATTAAAAAAGATGTACCTGGCGCGTTTGAAAAAGACCAAGGACATGTTTCAGCCGAAAGCGAAGCACAGACATCTCCAAAAGGGCTCAATCAAAATTCAATTTATGTTCGTTTTATCTCTCAACAAAATAATTTAGCCACTTTTGTGATTCAAACCTATACCTATGCAGCAGGAGCTGCGCATGGAATGTATCATAATGAATATGTGACCTTTGATTTAAGCACACAAAAGCGCTTGGCACTTACCGATATTTTAAAACCGAATGTCGAAGCCAAAGTTGCAGAGCAACTTTATGATGCTAACTCTAATTGGTTGATTCAAAAGGATATTACGCGTGATAAGTTGCAATTGAGCGATAATTATTATTACGGTGTAAATGGAATTGTCTTTGTTTATCCATTGTATGAATTAACCTCTTATGCAGAAGGCATGCCAGAGTTAAAACTACCATATCAAACGGCGAAAGATTTGATTAAACCCGAATACTTACCAAGTTTACCTCAGGTTGAAGCAGAGATAGATAAACCAGCAACATCATAAATATGTTGTCAAATCATACAATTCACAATGCTAACACGCTCTGTCACTGTATTTTTTGCAGTGAAGAGCTTACACTATAGCCAGTTTTTTTCTTAACTTTAGATTGACTATGATCGACCCAAAATTAATCCGAAATAATATCGAGGCAGTTAATTTAGCCTTGGCAAAACGTGGTGTGCAACTGAATGTTGAAGAATGGGCATCACTAGAAGCTCGCCGTAAAGAAATTCAGTCTAGAACTGAAAACTTACAAGCGGAACGTAATTCGGGTGCGAAACAAGTTGGTCAAATCAAAAAATCCGGCGGGGATGCTTCTGAAATCATGGCACGTATGGGTGCGATTGGTGATGAAATCAAAGCAGCTGAAGTAGAATTAAATGAACTTCAGGCTGAGCTTGAAGCAAAATTGATGTCTATTCCAAATTTACCACATGAGTCTGTACCAGAAGGTAAAGATGAAAGTGATAATGTCGAAATCCTGAAATGGGGAACGCCACGTCAATTTGATTTCGAGATTAAAGATCATACTGATCTTGGCGAAATGATGGGCGGCTTAGAGTTTGAAACTGCGACAAAACTGACAGGTACACGTTTTAGTGTGCTCAAAGGTCCTTTGGCGCGTTTACAACGTGCGTTAACCCAATTTATGTTGGATACTCATACGCTTAAAAATGGTTATACCGAAGCTTATGTCCCTTATCTTGTTAATGCTGATTCATTGCGTGGAACAGGGCAATTACCTAAATTTGAAGAAGACTTATTCAAATTACAAGGTGAGAAAGAATACTATTTGATTCCGACGGCTGAGGTTCCTGTAACCAACTTTGTTCGTAATGAGATTATTGATGCTGATCGTTTACCTCTGAAGTATGCAGCACATACACCATGTTTCCGTAGTGAAGCAGGTTCATATGGTCGTGATACTCGTGGTTTGATTCGTCAGCACCAATTTGACAAAGTTGAAATGGTTCAAATCGTTAAGCCTGAAGACTCAATGGATGCTTTGGAGGCCTTGACTGGACATGCCGAAGGTATTTTACAAGCACTGGGCTTACCGTATCGTAAAATCGTTTTATGTGGTGGAGATATGGGCTTTGGCGCATGTAAAACTTATGACTTAGAAGTTTGGGTACCAAGTCAAAACACTTACCGTGAGATCTCTTCTTGTTCAAATATGTGGGACTTCCAAGCACGTCGTATGATGGCTCGTTATCGTGCAGACCAAAAGAAAACTGAACTGGTGCATACCTTGAATGGTTCTGGTTTGGCTGTGGGGCGTACCTTGTTGGCGGTGATGGAAAATTATCAACGTGCGGATGGCTCTATCGAAGTACCAGAAGTATTACGTCCGTACATGGCTGGTGCAACATTCATCGATTAAGCAATGATTTGTTGATCAATGTGTGAGTTATGTGCATAAATATTGCTTAGTACAATCAGATTTGAACTTTTGAGGAACACTGTGGAAATTTTCCCAATTTCATTAAAATTGCAAGGGCAACCTTGTCTGATTGTTGGTGGTGGGCATATTGCCTACCGCAAAGCGGTATTATTGGCTAAATCGGGTGCAGTTATTTATGTGATTGCCCCTGACATAGAAGCAGAGCTTTTAGCGCTTGTACATTCGACGCATGGGCAATATCATCCAGAAAAATTTAATGTACAACTCAGCCTAAGTCATTATCGCTTGGTGATTGCGGCAACCAATGATAAGGCTGTAAACCAAGCTATTTTTGAGCATTGTGAAGATCTCAATATATTGGTCAATAGTGTAGATGATCCTCCGCATTGTCGTTTTATGGTGCCTGCCATTATTGATCGTTCACCGTTGGTTATTTCAATTGCGACCAATGGTGCTTCTCCGGTTCTTTCTAGACAAATTCGCACTCAACTTGAAGCTGCTATTCCACATGGGATGGGGAAGCTTGCTGATTTTTCTGGAAAATGGCGTAAAGCAGTGAAAGAACAGATCATCAATCCAGATGAGCGTCGTATTTTTTGGGAAGACTTATATGCCAGCCCTTTAAAAGAGCAGGTGTTTAATGACAACTTGATCGAGGCAGATCGCCTGATTGAGCAAGCCTTGGGTAAATGGCAAAAGCCAAAAGGTGAAGTGTATTTGGTCGGAGCAGGACCAGGTGATCCTGAGCTTTTAACATTAAAAGCATTGAGACTCATGCAACAAGCAGATGTGATTATTTACGACCGCTTGGTTTCACCGCCCATATTAGAGTTATGTCGCCGTGATGCTGAAAAGATATATGTTGGTAAAGCACGATCAAATCATTCAGTACCTCAAGATGGTATCAACGCTTTGCTGGTCAAATATGCTGCTGAAGGTAAGCGTGTATGCCGTTTGAAAGGTGGTGATCCATTTATTTTCGGGCGTGGTGGTGAAGAAATCCAAGAGCTTTTTGCTGCAAATATAGCCTTTCAGGTCGTGCCTGGTGTAACAGCAGCATCGGGTTGTTCTGCTTATGCAGGAATTCCACTGACACACCGAGATTATGCTCAGAGTGTGCGGTTTTTGACAGGGCATCTTAAAGAAGGTTCACCTGAGTTACCTTGGCGTGAGTTGGTCTATGAAAATCAAACACTGGTTTTATATATGGGCTTGGTTGGATTGGAAAAAATTTGTGAAAATCTGATTGCGCATGGTCAACGTCCAAATATGCCAGTGGCTTTAATTTCAAAAGGTACGACACCTGATCAAAAAGTCGTGGTGGGAACTTTGGCTGACATCGCATCAAAAGTTGAAGAAAACCATATACAAGCGCCTACTTTGACCATTATCGGTGAAGTGGTACGTTTGCGTGAACAGTTACAGTGGCAATAAAATCTTTCTAATCTTTTGTTGATGAAAGAGTTATTCTCTTTTTTAAGTATTTAGGTTGGATTTTGAAAAGTAGAGATCTCCCGTGATTCATGTTGTTTTATACGAACCTGAAATTCCTGCAAATACAGGGAATATCATTCGTTTATGTGCCAATACTGGTGCACAATTACATCTTGTCAAACCTTTGGGTTTTGAGCTAGATGATAAGAAGTTGCGTCGTGCTGGTTTGGATTATCATGAATGGGCACATATGAAAGTTTGGGAAAACTTTGCAGAATGTTTGGTTCATTTAAAGGATCAAGGGATTGACCTTGATGCGATTTATCCTTTGACGACCAAAGGCACTGAGACACCACATACCTCGGATTTAAATCGTCCTGTTGCTTTGCTAATGGGACCAGAAACACGTGGTTTACCTGAAGATGTCAGAATGATGTTTCCTCAGCAACATTGGATTCGTTTACCTATGGCACCGAATTCACGCAGTTTAAATTTATCCAATGCGACTGCGGTGATTCTTTATGAAGCATGGCGTCAGCAAGATTTTAAAGAGCTTCAGTGAAATTTTACTTGTTCTATAGAGGGCTTATCAAAAGATAATCTTTGTTTTACTTTTTGGTTCGAGTAATGTGATTAAAATTGAATATGTTACCTGATCGGATTTAGAGGTTTCTCTAAAATCTTTGATTAGCAGATTTATTTTAATCTTTTGTCCTTTCTTTGCCTTAAAAGATGCATAGGGATAGAGAAAACTATTTTTCAAGACTGTGCCCATATAGTGTTGACAATCGCTGTCTGCACGATCTGCCACACTTGCTTTTTTAACAAGACCTTTAAAGGAAATAAGATGTTTGTCATTCACATTGGGAATGAAGCCTTCTTTGTAGACTTGAAAAGATTTTACTGTAGTATCTTCTAAAAGTTTCACCACTAAATCGCAAGAGTTGATGTAAGAAGCATATGTACTATGAGTGATTATGCTCAACATCAATAGCAATACTATTTTCATAATTTTCTCATTTTAAAAGTATCTTTTCGTTTGATTGATTTTAATTGCTATATTCAAACCGCCTGATTATCCATACAAGTGATTCGATTTCAATCACTCATATCCAATAAACTTTATGCTTTTATACAAATTATTAGAAGCTTTTGGAGATTTATTTATTTGTTTCTGAATAGGTGATAGTTTTAGATTTAGACATTCCTTTGTAATCTGTGATTAAGATATTCAGTTTAATTTTCTCTCCCTTTTTAAGTTCTGAGCGATTTGGATAATTTGTTAAATTCTCTTCTATAACTTGACCAATATAGTGTTGGCAGCCTTGATCCGCACGCCCAGCTGCTTGCGCTTTTTTGACAACACCTTTGATATTCATTGATGTTTCCTCTATCTCACCAAGTCCATCTCTATTGATATAAAGTGTACGTGTTGAAGTATTTTCTAAAAGTTTAACAATCAGATCACATGAGTTTTCATAAGATGCAAAAGTGAGATTGCTCATCGTGATCAAGATAGAGAAAAATATAATCTTCATTGTTGTTATTCCTTTCAGTCTGTAATTTTGGAATTATATTTAGGTCCTATGTTCCCGCGATGATGCAGCTTAGGGATATATTGGTGATATTTAAGTGCATCATGTCTGTTTTTGCAATACAAGTGACTTATATTATCGCTGGCTCAGTTTTTGCTTGAACTAAATCAAATTGCCTCTGCGCACGTATCACATGTTGCATATTTCCTTCAGCCCAGATTTTAAATGATAGTGCGGTTTGGGCAAATTCATGTCCCAGTGTTGTTAAAGCATATTCAACTCGAATAACATTATTTTCATGAATAGTACGAGAAATAAAGCCATCTCTTTCAAGAATTTTTAATTTCTGAGAAAGCACTTTGGGAGAGATGCCCATCAAGTTTTTTTTGAGTTCATTGAAGTGCTGTGAGTGCTGATCGAGTTGATAAATGATTAATAAAATCCATTTATCTGCAAATTTTTCAAAAAAAGATCGTGCCGGGCAATCAGGATGAAAAATATTAAAATTGAATGCATTAGTCATAAAATTAACCTCTCTATAGGCATTTTAGAACAAAAAATTGACCAGTTACCAAGTAGTAACTAATTGATACTAGATTTCAAAAGTATATCATAAATTTATCGAGTTGAAACAACGGATGACTAAGGCAGTTGTTTTTGACTGACCATAGGGTATGAATGGATATTGTTGCAATGAAAATTTCAGATGCAGTCATTTTTATAACAGGTGCAAATCGTGGTTTAGGTTTGGCATTGGCACAAGAAGCGGTACGACGTGGTGCTCAAAAGGTATATGCAGGAATACGTAATATTGCTGATTTTAATGAACAGGGCATTATTCCAGTTGTTGTGGATGTAACAGATCCTATTTCTATTCAAAATGCAGTAGCGCAATGTGGTGACGTGAATATTTTGGTGAATAATGCAGGTATTGCTCGTCTTAATCAAAGCCCTGTTGAAGCCAATATAGTGGCAACAACTCAAACTATTTTAGAGACCAATTTATATGGTGTGGTCAATACAACGCAGTATTTTTCTCCCATTTTAGAAAACAAATCTGAAAGTTATATCGTCAATATTCTTTCTGATGTGTCTTGGGAGCCAAGCACACTTTTGGCTAGTTATGCAATTTCTAAAGCTGCAGCTTGGTCATTTACCAATTCAACACGTCAATGGTTATCTAAGTTTAATGTGCATGTGATGGGCGTACATGTGGGATTCATTGATACAGACTTAACCCAAACACTCGATATTCCTAAAATTTCTCCATCAACTGTTGCACAACAGGTATTTGAGGGAATTGAAAACAATGCATTTGAAGTGTTGGTGGGAGCATCCACGCAAGCACTCAAAAAAGGTTTAACCGCAACATTACCCAGTTATATCAAATATTAGATTTTTAATTCAAAAGTGACGTATATACGAGGACTTAACATGTCAAAAATTGCTGTCGTTTATTATTCAGGTTATGGTCATACTAAAGTGATTGCAGAAACTTTCGCGGCTGAAATTGATGCAACATTGATTGAAATTGATCAAGAAGGAAACATCCAAGATCAAGATTGGGACACTTTAGATGCTGCTGATGCAATTGTATTTGGTGCACCCACTTATATGGCAAATGCGCCGTGGCAATTTAAAAAGTTTGCTGATACATCTTCAAAGCGTTGGTTTACACGTGCTTGGACTGACAAGATCTTCGGTGGCTTTACCAACAGCGCAAGTTTAAATGGTGATAAGCAAGTGACCTTGATTTCATTGCAAACACTTGCATCTCAACATGGCGGTATATGGGTGAGCCTAGGTTTATTGCCAGCAAATACCAAAGATGCAACACGTCAGGATGTGAATAATTTAGGTGGTTCTGTGGGCTTATTGGTTCAATCGCCATCTGATGCCAGTGTTGAGGAAATTCCAAGTGGCGATTTGGAAACAGCAAAAGCCTACGCAAAACGTATCCAAGCCATCACTGACAAATTTATTGCATAATTCATGATCCATGTTTTAAAAGCATTGCTTGAATCTATGAAAACAACAAAGGCGCATTCAGCGCCTTTGTTGTTTTAGAACTTTTCAAATCATAGATTATTCATGTTCATTATGTTGTGGAGCTGGATAGCGGAAACCGCGTGTTTTATAGGCTAAATAAGCAACACCGAGTACAGCCCATGCTAAACCAAGCTTTAATGCCATTTCATCAATTTCTAGCCACATTAAAAATACGCTGGCAAAACCAAGTGAAGGAATAACCACATAGTTGATGATTTCTTTTAGAGATTTCGTTCTGCCATCACGTAGTGCGTAACGTGAAATCACGGAGAAATTCACAAAGCTAAATGCAGTCAAAGCACCAAAACTAATTAAGTTAACGATATGCTCAAGGTCTAAGAAACCAGCAGAGAGTGCAACAACACCAACAATCAAAATATTATAAGTCGGTGTATGTAATTTCGGGCTGATATGACCAAATACTTTTTTGTTGATCACGCCATCACGTCCCATGACATACATCAAACGTGATACACCCGCATGCGCTGAAATCCCTGATGCAAGTACCGCAATCACCGCAAAATAAAGCACCAGCTTTTTAAACGCAATTCCCGTAATCGCGGTGAGAAGCGTTGCATTACCAAGCGCTTCCAACATTACAGGCTGAGACTCATCCAGTGGGTTGAAATAAAGCGTTGCATTACTTGGGAAAAATAACTGAATAAAGTAAGTGCTTACAATAAAGATGATCCCTGCAATTAAAGCAGTTGAAAAAATTGCTTTTGGCAATGTTTTTTCAGCATCTTTAGTTTCTTCAGCTAGTGATGAAAGTGCATCAAAACCAGTGAATGAGAAACACAGAATCGTTGCACCACCAATTAATGCACCAATGGTTGTCATTTCACTCCAAAAAGGAGCAAGTGACCATAATTCTGCTTTGTCAGGATTTAATGTGCCATCTGCATAAACGCCTTGAGTCAGTAAAATATAAACCTCATAGACAAAATAGAAGATGATACCCAGTTGAACAACGACGATGGTGCTATTAAATCTTGCAACAAAACGTGAACCAAATAAGTTAATCACTGTCATAATAGCAGTCAACGCAATAACCCATATCCAGTTATTGACGTCTGGGAATAAAGCCCTTAGGTAGATATCCGCCAGAATAATATTGACCAGTGGTGATAATAAATAATCTAACCAAGATGACCAGCCGACCATAAAGCCGACGTTGGGATGGATTGATTTTTGCGCATAAGTGTAAGCAGAACCTGAAGAAGGATAACGCTTAATCATATGACCATAGCTGATAGAGGTTAAAAGAATGGCAACAAGCGCAAAAATATATGAAGTTGGAACATGTCCGTGACTTCCGTCTGATACTAAACCAAAGGTATCAAATAAGGTAAGTGGCTGAATATACGCTAGACCAATAATGATAATATGCCACAACACAAGATTTTTTTTCAATTTGGCTGTGGATTGGGTCCCAGTGATATCTGTCAACGGCGTTATCCTCTTAATCGTTGATCAAGGATCAGTCATATTGAATAAGGATCGTTTGAGACGAACGATCCCCCCTAAGAATAAAACAAAAGTGCGCCAATCTACTCTAAAAAGGTCGCCTTTGTCAGTAACTTTGTTTGCTTTTTTAGCAGAAAACATGCCATCTTGATTAAAAAATAGCTGACTGACCATTCTGCAAGATAAAAGCCCGATGTTTAGAAAAACATCAGGCCAGTTCATAAGCGTATATTGTCTTAATTTTAAACAATTACCAAGCTTTTTCTAAGATAGATTTTAAATCTTTAAATGTTGCTTCTTTCGGGTTGAAAATAATTGATCCGTCATTTAAAGCTTTTTCAGCGATTTCATCGAACTGAGCTTGCGAGACTTTACCTGTTTCACTGAGCGTACGTGGCAATTTAGTCAGACTGTTAATGTGATCACGCATAGTCATTAACATTTCAATTGCTTTATCAGCACGTTGATTGGCAGGTGTTTGTGCATAAATATCTGCACCAGCAAGTGGCAATAATAAATCTGCAATTTTATTGCCATTTACGTCCTTGTTATATTCCAATACATAAGGAAGAAACAAGTTCATACATAAACCATGTGGTAAGTGTGCGACTGCACCTAGAGCATGACCCAATGAGTGAACAATCCCGACCATAGAATTCGAAAATGCGATTCCAGCCATCGTAGATGCCTGTGCAAGTTCTAGGCGTCCATTGGCATCACTTGGATTGTCGAGCACATCAAATAAGCTCTTGCTGATTTTTTTGATTGCTGCAGTGGCATAAGCATCTGAAATCGGATTGGCGGCAATACATGTATATGCTTCAATCGCATGTGTCATTGCATCCATTGCCGTCATTGCTGTCAAATGCGGTGGTAAAGTTTGTGTCATTCTCGGATCAAGAATAGCAGCATGCGGCATTAAGTAGTTTGAGGCAAAAGCCAGTTTTACATTTTTTTGGTTATCTGAGACAACAGCTGCCAATGTTACCTCTGAACCCGTACCAGATGTCGTCGGAATCACGAAAAAAGGTTTAAGTGGGCGAGGCAGGTTATGTGCACCTGAGTATTTTAGTAAATCATCACCGCCTTCAGATACCAGAATATTGGCTGTCTTAGACGTGTCAATGACTGAACCACCACCAACTGCAATGATCGCATCACAATTATTTTCTCGATAAGCTTGAGCCGCTGCACGCACAGTTTCTAGGCTAGAATCTGGCGGAACGTCATCAAAGATTACGCCAATTTCAATGTCAGTGGATTCAAATGCGGCTTCAATTGGTGCTAAAAGCTGATTGGCGCGAACACCTTTGTCAGTAATGATCATCGGGCGTTTAGCGCCTAATGCTGCCAGTTCAAATGGAATATGTTCGAGTGCGGCATGACCAGCAATCACTTTTACAGGACAGAAAAATTCGTAATATGGTTTAGCCATGAGTTAAGCACTCCCTTTTAAATATGATTGGGCAACTTTGAGATAAATATTCGCAGCACCAGCTAATTTTTCTTTTAAGGTTAACTCTGAAGGGTATTCCTTTACTGCAAGTTCCGCGACGAGTTTTGGTAAGATCAATGCTTCCATTTTGTTTAGGCAACGCACTAAACGAATCGCATAAGACACGTCACCATCTGCAATCATGCGATCATTGGCAAAAGCTTGTGCTGTACTTTCTTGGAATGAAAACACCAAGAATGCGTGATGAATATGCTTAAAAATAATTGAAAGATCAGGTTTATGGTCTAATGACTTAACCAATTCAAGCTGTTGCTTTTGATTCACCTTGGCAATAAATGAAGCGCCATTTGGAAAAACTTTCATCGATAATGTAAAACCAACAGGGAGTACAGATACTTCATGTTTAATTTCATCATCAACTTGACTCGCCATTACTAAACCTCTGCCAATCACATCCATCATGAGTTTGACGTAGGCTTGTTCTAAAGCGGGTTTGATAGATTTACTTGAAATCACTCGCTTGTCCCTTTATGCAGTTGTATTTTGTTTTAGAGTAATTACTCTAATTTGTTTTTAGAGAAAAAGAAAGTGATTTATTTGCATGTGACTTGATCGTCATTTGAGTTTTTGTCAATGACCTCAATCTCACTAAAGTAATTGCTTTGTTGAAAATACTCAAACACATCTTGAGACAATTGGTTGTAATCTGGATAATTTTGGACTAAATCACAAACCCGTACCATTTCTAAACCTGAATATCCACAAGGGTTGATGGTGTGGAAACCCTCTAAATTACAGTCAATATTTAAAGCTAAACCGTGATAGCTACGACCTCTACGGATTTTAAAACCTAAAGAACCAATTTTACGTTCATTGACATATACCCCTGGCGCATCAGGTTTGGCATATGCTTCAACTTGATATTTCTTGAGTAAATCTATCATGAGATTTTCTGCATAAGTCACGAGTGTGCGAACATTCCATTTCAAGCGATTCAAGTCAAACATAAAATAAATTACCATTTGACCAGGACCATGCCAAGTGACTTGCCCTCCACGATCAGATTGCACCACTGGAATATCGGTATGCATTAAGATGTGTTCTGGTTTACCCGCTTGTCCCTGAGTGAGTACATCAGGATGTTGTAGAATCCAAAGCTGATCAGGTGAATGTTCATCACGTTGCTCAGTAAAAGATTTCATTTCTTGAAAACGATTTGAGTAGGATGTCAAATCTTGATATTGGCGAATAATCAGTTTGGGTTTTAGAACAGCATCACTCACTATCATGTGTCCTTGAAAATAGGGGAGTTGGTTAATTATAAGGAAATTGACGACTAAAGGTGAAAACAGTTGTTATCGGTTTAAAAATAACAGGGTAATTAAGATTGAGGTGGGGCTGAGCTGGCATAAAAAAACACGCCATATAGGCGTGTTCCTTATTTATTGCAAAATTACAATGCTGTACGAATATGTTCGCAAGCTGCAAGGTCAGCATATAACGCATGAACTTGTTCAAGCTCATCAAAACGCAATTGAGCAGTAATTGAATGATATTTACCTGTACGTGATGGTTGTACAACTAGCGTTGTTTCATCAAACTCTGGAAAATGTTTAACCAAAATTTCGACGACAGCACCACGTAATTCTTCACCCGCATTACCAATCAATTTGATTGGGTAATCCATTGGAAAAACCCAAAGATGTTCTTGTAATTCGCGAGATGGAGTGCGGTCTAACATTTTTTCACCTCTAATTTATCAACAATGCCTGCAACAGTGCAGGCATTGTGTTTCTCTTAAATACTTAATGGGGTTACTCGATTAATTTTCAAGTCCCAAAAGTATTCATAGATTAAGCATGGAAATTAGTCATTTTCAAGGAATGAACGCAAATGCTCAGAACGTGAAGGATGACGAAGTTTACGTAATGCTTTTGCTTCAATCTGACGGATACGTTCACGTGTCACATCAAATTGTTTACCAACTTCTTCCAAAGTATGGTCTGTTGGCATATCAATACCAAAACGCATTTTCAACACTTTGGCTTCACGTTCAGTCAAGTTTTCAAGCACTTCACGCGTTGCTTCTTTTAAGCCTTCTGAAGTTGCAGCATCAACAGGTGACGTGATGTTGCTGTCTTCAATGAAATCTCCAAGATGCGAATCTTCATCATCACCAATCGGCGTTTCCATAGAAATCGGTTCTTTGGCGATTTTGAGCACTTTACGAACTTTAACTTCGTCCATCTCTAAACGTTCACCCAATTCTTCAGGTGTTGGTTCACGCCCCATTTCTTGAAGCAATTGACGAGATACGCGGTTGATCTTGTTAATTGTTTCGATCATGTGGACTGGAATACGAATTGTACGTGCTTGGTCAGCAATAGAACGAGTAATCGCCTGACGAATCCACCAAGTTGCATAGGTCGAGAATTTATAACCACGACGATATTCAAACTTGTCTACTGCTTTCATCAAGCCAATATTACCTTCTTGAATCAAGTCGAGGAATTGTAGACCACGGTTGGTATATTTTTTCGCAATCGAAATTACCAAACGTAAGTTTGCTTCCACCATTTCTTTTTTGGCACGACGAGCTTTCGCTTCACCAATCGCCATACGTTTAGAAATATCTTTAATTTCTTTCACGTTTAGATTAAGTTCTTTTTCGATGTCTGCAATTTTTTGTTGAAATGCCAATACATCTGGGCGAACTTTTTCTAAATAGCCTTTCATCTCCGCTGGTGCTTTAGCAATCTGCTCGTCCAACCATGCTGGATTTGATTCTTGACCTGGGAATGATGTACGGAATTGCGTACGGTCCATACGTCCACGACGAACCGCATAACGCATCACTTCACGTTCAGAAGTACGAATTTGCTCGTGTGTACCACGAATCATTTCAGAAATAATGTCAAACAAACGTGGAGTGAATTTGAACATCATAAATACAGTTGCAAGCGCTTCCATGGCTTCAACACCTTGAGCGCTGTTGCGACCATGTTGAGCAATCGTTTCTTTCGCTGCATTCCAAACCGCTTCTAATTCATCGAAACGAACTTTAGCGATTTCAGGATCTGGACCAGACTCACCTTCAGAATCATCATCACTTTCTGACTCTTCATCTTCGTCATCATCATCCAATTTAACGTCTTTGGCAGGTTTAGTTGATGAACTAGTTTCATCTTCATCTAAATCTTCTGATTCGTCTTCTAATACTTCAGGAATTGCTTCATCTGTTTCAGGGTCTAAATAACCTGAAAGAATATCAGCAAGGCGACGTTCACCAGCTTCATAATCTTTGTATTCTTGTAGTACAACTTCTACAGCATTTGGCCAGTAAGCGATTGAATGTAAAACGTCACGAATACCTTCTTCAATACGTTTAGCGATACTAATCTCGCCTTCACGTGTAAGAAGTTCAACAGTACCCATTTCACGCATATACATACGTACAGGGTCAGTGGTACGACCAGGTTCATTTTCTACAGAGGCAAGTACAGCAGCAGCTTCTTCTTCTGCAACTTCATCGCCAGCTTCGCTATTCCCATCAAACATTGCATCATCGGTTTCTGGTGCGCGTTCGTGTACAGGAATACCCACGTCTTGAAGCATTTGAATAATGTCTTCAATCTGTTCGCTTTCTGTGATTGAGTCTGGGAGATGATCGTTAACCTCAGCGTAGGTTAAGTAACCTTGTTCTTTGCCTCGGCTAATAAGAGCCGCTACTTGTGAAGTAGGGGAATGCATTTCGCTCATCTTTACTCTCTTCTCGTTGAATCTGTGGCAGTGAAAAACCGTGCATAATAGCACAATCTGTTAATTTATAGATGTGAATAGCTCAGCTATCCCATCAGAAAACCAGTTAAAACGGTCTGATAGAATATTTAGAATTCAAATTCAATCAATTAGGTGGGGCTGAAATTGTTATTTTCAAGATCATCCCGTGCGTTTTTTGTTCAAATTTATCGAAAAACAACAAGACGCAGGGTGGATTATATCATTACATAAAATAGGGCTTAAAAAAAGCCTAATTTGGTCTATAAATACAAAAAAAATAAAAAAAACTTGACAAGTTTTCTGAAGACAGATAAATAGCGCCTAGACCCATTCACTTTTTTTCATTATGAGGTAGTTTTAGTGTCTTCTACAGATTTTGAACTAGATGATAACTACGGTGATGATGATGTTAGTTTTGATGAGTCATCAAGCAAAATTAGCGCCAAAGAATCTTTAGAAAAGCGACGTTTGATCGATGATTTACTTGCACAGCGTCGTTTAGAGAAAGATTTAAAAGATTTTGATTATGACATTGATGACGACGATGATTTTGATGATGAAGATTAAAAATTCATTGGGCATAGCCTTGGAAAATGCTATGCTTAAAGCTGATCAAAGTTTATTGGAAACAAAATGAGTGCTTTAGATTTAGACCTACTGAGCGATTATCTAGATGGTGACCAAAATGAATTTGGTCTAGATTTCGCAGCGACTCATGGTTTCTTATGTGCAACTGCAGTTGGTCCTCGTTTTGATCAATGGCTAGATGAGTTGTTTGATAACAATCAAAAGAAAGTTCCTGCTGAAATTATTGCACAAATCAAAGCATGGCTTGAAGCGATTCGTCAGAACTTAGCCAACGAAGAAGGAATTGAGTTTCCTTTTGAAATTGAAGAAGCAGACGTAGAGTCTAGTTTAGGAGATTGGAGTGTTGGTTTCGTAGACGCAATGTTCCTGAATGAAGATGCTTGGTTTGCACCAGAATATGAAGAGCAAATTGTAGATCTAACACTGCCAATGATGGTGTTTAGTGGTGTAGATGATGAAGATCCTCAAATGGAATCATTCCGCCGTAATGGTCAATTGATGGATGAGATCGCCGAAGAAATTCCTGAAAATCTGAATGAAATTTACTTGATGTACCATACACCAAACTAATCGACTCAGATAAAAAGCCTGCTTTCTCCAGTGAAAGCAGGCTTTTTTTTGTTTTGCTATCTGCGATAACAACACCAATACCAAGAGGCTTGATCTTGATAATATAAATCTGAATAATATTTTCTTATTTACATCCTATTTTGATATTAAGGTTGGCGATCTGCAATTTTCTTTAAATTTTCATGAATTTTGAAAATCACAATCAGCAGTTCTGAGTAAACTCGAACAGCCAAGCCACCAAACACAATAATCAATATGGCAGAGAACAAGCGACTAAAGAATCCTGAGTATGCGCCATAACCAAACCCAAACAATGTGGTTAAAGCAGCAATCACGACACCGATTAATCCGAGCCAATATAAAACAGTGACAATTTTTGGGGTAAGCATGTCATTGAGTGTCAGTAAGTTATTCATGTATTAAGTACCTGTTATATTCTTCATTTAGTGATATATGTGCATGGGGTTGTAAGTGATTAAAATTTGCACTCAAAAATTTTAAATGAGATTTATTACATAATCAATCTTGTAAATGAAACAGGTTGAACTCGACCTAAATTCAATTGGTCTTCTTTCATAAGTTCTTTTTAAACTATAAATCGACAAAAATCCCCTCAGCTTTGCTTTTGTTGAAGGAAAGAAGGCACTTTCAGTATCCATTTGATTCGTTCAATATGATCGTTTTCTAATGTATGAAAGAGCTCTATTGTTCACACACAAATAAGCTTTGAGGAATTTAAAATTTACCAATTTCCTCAAAAATTATAAACAACAGCATGATATTTCGAAATTTAGAACTTCGCGAAAAGTAAGCTGCACCCTAAAATAAACAGTAAAACCCCAATAATTCGATTGATGATAATTTCATTGTCTAAAATTTTATTGCGGATTGTGGGATGTGCACAAAATAGTGCAATGAGTGCGAACCAAATAAAATGGCTGATTGAAATGAAAGCGCCGTATGACACTAATTTTAGTGTGGAATTCCCAGCTGTAGTAATCAATTGTGCAAATAAACTGACGACAAATAGGGTTGTTTTGGGGTTCAGACTATTGGTTAAAAAACCATGTCGAAATGCTTGCCAAGCAGTGATACCCACACCATTTTCATTTAACTGTACTTTGTTTTGGGTGAACGTTTTGTATCCCAAGTAAATCAAATAACCTGCGCCAACATATTGAATCGTTTGTAGGAGATAAGGCATATGGTTTTTTAAAAAACCGAGTCCAAACAGACTATAAGCCACATGTATCCACACACCGCCTGCAATTCCCAGTGCTGTACTGAGTCCAATTTGACGACCATATAGATAACTATTACGGGTCACAATGGCAAAGTCAGCACCTGGGCTAATGACAGCCAAACAAGTGATTAAGATGACAGCAATCATTTCATTCACTCATGCATTCCTTTTTTGAAAAATAAATTATTGTGTATATTTTTCATATATTTGACATAAAATAAATCGAGAATATTTTTTGGGTATACATGAGTTTTTGGAATATATTTAAGAGTGGTTGAATTTCTTCAAGTTTATTTACCAATTGCTAAATTTATCTTTGTTGTTGCTATAAATCTTGAGATCAAATGAGTAAATCATATGCATAAATATGATGAGACAAAGTGAAGTGGGAAAAATTTTTAGCAGGAAATATTGAAATTTTATTTTAACTTTGAATTCGACTGTTTTATGACATTCGATAATGAATAAAGGGGATGATGAGTTTTATTGTTAGTGGCTGTTGTATATTTTCAAAATTGAAAACTCGATGATCTCATGTAATTAAATGGACGGGAATCAGCTTTGTGATCACCTATCCATCAGCTTTCAGCTTTAAAATTTTCAGGGGGATGTTTTTGATTACATTGACTTGGCTTTTTTGAATCTTCGATACACCCAATAAGCAATGAAAATAAAGACGATGAAAATAATGACATAGCTCACTTGACTGAAAATTTTTTGCATTAATGCAGTATTGTTTCCAAAGTAATAGCCGACTGCGGCAAGAAAGCTGGTCCAGATGACTGTTCCTAAGCTGCTATACAGCATAAATTTCCAAAAGGGCATATGACTCATTCCTGCTGGAATACTAATCAAAGAGCGTACAGCTGGAATCATTCGCCCAAAAAAGACCACATTGTGACCATATTTCTCAAACCAATCTAAAGCTTTTTTAACATCTTCTGTTTTGATAAAAAGATATTTTCCATAGCGATCTACCCATTCAAAAATTTTTTGGTTGGGAATCTTACGCCCAACCCAGTACAACAATGCTGCTGCAACAAGTGAGCCTATACTTCCTGCAATAATTACACCCGATAACAGCAATTGTCCTTGAGATGCGGTAAAGCCTGCAGAAGGCATAATAATTTCAGAGGGAATAGGAGGGAAAACATTGTCTAAAAACATGAGCAGAGCAATACCGAAGTAACCCAATTGCTCCATGATCGCAATAATCCAATCAGTCATTTTGTATATAAAAATAGGCAGTTATCAACATAGTATTGTGTACATTTTAGAAAATATAGTAGGGATTTGTTGTGCTTTAAAACGTTTTGATTGAATGACTAAACACTTTAGAAAAATTCTTTGTTTTATTAATTTTGAATCTGATATTGAGCATGCAATGGGTATTACAGTAAAAAGCCGTAGTGGATGAACTACGGCTTTTTATCGGATCTGTAGAATTAAAGGCGTTTGCGCTTTGCCGCAACAATTTGAGATTGGCGCATACGGAAACCTTCTTTTTGTTGCTCGGTTGTTTTATCAATACAATATTTACAAGAAACACCATGTTCATAACTTGGAAGAGCAGCTTCTTCTGGAATCAATGGCCAACCGCAAGCGTGACATTTAATATTTTCACCTTCTTGCATGCCATGTGTGACCGCAGTACGTCCATCAAATACGAAGCATTCACCTTCCCACATGCTTTCATCAGCAGGGGTTTCTTCGAGATATTTTAAAATACCGCCTTTAAGATGATATACCTCATTAAAACCTTCTTGTAAAAGTAAAGAAGTCGATTTTTCACAACGAATACCACCTGTACAGAACATCGCAATTTTTTTGTCTTTATGCTGTTCTAACTCTTTTTTTACATAGTCTGGAAACTCTCGGAAAGTCTCTGTCTTTGGATCTATGGCACCTTTGAATGTACCTGCTTTGTACTCATAATCATTGCGTGTATCAATTAAAATGACGTCATCACGAGCAATCAGTTCGTTCCATTCTTTAGGGTCTAAATAGTGACCTACCAGATCACGTGGTTTGACTTCAACGCCGAGTGTTACAATTTCTTTTTTAAGTTTAATTTTCATTTTTCGGAACGGTTTTTCGACACTATGAGATTCTTTGTATTCCATTGTGCTGAAGCCTTGATCTAACAAGAATTGATGAATCGTATCAATTGCTTGGCGATCACCTGCCACTGTTCCGTTGATTCCTTCATTCGCTACAATAAGAGTACCACAAAGGTTGATTGTTTTTACCAAGTCTAAGAGACGTTGTTGAACATCAGCAGGATCTTGAACTTCTTTGAATTGATAAAGTGCGGCAACAACCCAACCAGAGGTCGCTTGCTGTTCTACAGGTGCAAGCTGTTCTACAGTAGCGTTCATGGAGTACTCCAAATATAAAATAGGACAAAATTAAAGGCGGCTATTTTAACGTGATTTGCAAGAATATGCGAGAAAACCCTAGTGTTTGTAGTGCTTTTTTATTCCATGAGAAAAATATGGTTTTTTATACTAAATCTAGTGCTTTAAAATAATTTATATACAATATATAGTATTGCGAAATGATATTTTATGCTAAAAATCCGTGTGGTTTTGTGGATGTAAGGAGTCTATTTTGAGTAATGAGCGTCGAATACCAACTTTAACACCATGCGCTGGTCGTTGCTCAACGGTATTTGGTGATTCTGTGTGTCGTGGCTGTCGCCGTTTTAATCACGAAGTCATTCAATGGAACACTTACAATTCAGATCAACGTTTGGCGGTTTGGAAACGCTTAGATGCGCAGTTAGATCAAATTTTGGTTCCAATGCTTCCACTTGCAGATTTAAGACATATAGAAGGCTTTATTCAAGGCAAACGTATTCGTGTACTGGATTCGGCATCAAAAGGTCGCAAGCTTTATCATGCCTTAAAACTTTGTGAAAAAAATAAGCATTTGGCAGAAGAAAGTGGTTTGGGGATTCAGTCGAAACAAGTGAAACCTTTATGGGATGAGTTTGAGCGTCGTGTTTTGGCTTTGGCAACAGCAAGTTATGATTTTGCATGGTTACGCGCAGATGGTATTCGACAGAGTATTTTGCATTTGGAAGATGTTTAGATCTTAACAAAAATACATATTTTAAAAATAAATTAAAGCGGCAAAAAATCCCAATTCAACCATTTGAATTGGGATTTTATTATGAAGCATCACAATCTAAATTGTGAACTAGATTTTTAAATATTGTGTTTGAGGCGGTACTGCACCAATTCTTCGATGGTAATGACGGTTAAATGGTGTGTCTGCGCATAAGCAAGCACTTGAATACCAGCTGCCATTGTTCCATCAGGATTGGTGATTTCACAAAGCACACCCGCTGGTTTTAAACCTGCCATACGAGCCAAATCAATTGAACCCTCTGTATGACCACGACGTGTTAATACGCCACCAGCACGACCACGTAATGGGAAAACATGACCAGGACGGTTTAAGTCACTTGCTACAGCACCAGTTTTAATAGCAGCATGAATCGTAGTGGTACGATCTTTTGCTGAAACGCCTGTTGTAACCCCTTGGGCAGCTTCAATGGTTACGGTAAATGCTGTTTTAAATTGACTCGAATTGTCTTGTACCATAGGTGGTAATTCAAGATGGTCAGCGAGTTCATCGGTAAGTGTCAAACAGACAATACCAGAACCATCACGAATCATACGCGCCATGGTTTCAACATTCAGTGTTTCCGCAGCAACAATTAGATCAGCTTCGTTTTCACGATCAAAATCGTCCATGACCAAAACAGGTTTGCCTTGGCGCATATCTTCTAAAGCTTGCTGGATACGTTGTTCTGCTGGAGATAATGCAGAAAAGAAAATTTCAGGTTGAATTAAGCTAGACATTGAAACGCTCTCGTAAAAGTGAAAATACGGTTGAACATTTCAGGACATTTGAAATAGTGGCGTTACAAAACATTTTCCAATAACGAATATTGAAATTTTTAAGCTGTGACGTCGTCTTCTTTCATCCGGACTATACCGTCGGCTTTGGTATTTCACCAAATCTGCGAATCACTGATTTCAAGTGATAGGCTCGTGGGCTGTTGGTTCATGATTAAAAATCAGTCCAATTTACCACCGGTGGGGAATTACACCCCGCCCTGAAGCGATGTAAAGTCATTATAGCCAGTTTTTCTTGGAATGGATGCTTTTTTTTAGAATGATGAGTACTATGGTTAGAACAATATTTGCTATAGAAAATAATCAAATTTATACATTATTCAACAGTATCTATCTTCATAGTGATATTCATAAACAACAAACAATAAGTAGGGGGGAGTGCATTGATGAATATACAGCAAGATATATATTCATGGCGGAATGATCATTTCGTTCAACATTTGCAGGTTTTGGGGTTTACGCTCATTGCTGTCAGTATTTTGTATTTAACCGCAGCGAATTGGTTTATGTTGCCACAAGCTTTACAGTTGGCAATTCCGCAAGTCTTATTATTGTTGAGTGCATGCTCAAGTCTGTTCTTTGTTCGACATGATTATTTAGTGCAATGTTTACATACGATTAGTGGCTTAATGATCGGTTTAAGTTTGGCGGTCATCGGTCAAATTTACCAAACGGGAGCGGACAGTTATTTACTGTTTTTGATCTGGTCTATTTTATTGCTTCCTTGGTTATATCGTCACAATATTTGTATTTTTACCTTACTGTGTATCACTAGCCAACTCACTTTATTTTTGTTTTTTAAACAAACATTTTGGGCTGATGAATATCCTGTCACATTCATATTTAGTTTAAATCTTCTTTTATTGTTTCAGTTTTATTTTTGTCTTCGTTATTATCAAAACTTACGTTATCTCTTTATCTTAGGGTTTAGCATTCTTTCGATTTGGCATATGGGTTTATTTTTATATGGTGATGGTGAGTTAGCATATGCCACAGCTATGATTTTTACCTTATTAAACGTCAAAATCGCCTATTTGATTTCGTCTTTTTTTCTGCTTTCTGTCGCATTTACTTATTTTTATCGAAAAAAAGATCAACTGTGTAGTGTACTTTCAGCCGTTGGTTTGGGGATTACTTTTACACTGGTGATTTTCAAGTGGATGAATGGCTTTTTTCGAGAATCAGAGGTGCTCGGTTTATTTTTAATCGCATTACTGGTTTTTGCATGGTTTGCACTGATTACTGTTTTATTGATTAAGTTTATTCCTCAAAACAGATTTAATAACATTCCGATCGCTGTAGGCGCATGGATTGCAGGTATTGTATTGGCATCATTGATGCTGACTTTTTGGGGTAATTTTTCCTTAATTATGGGAGCCGTTTTTGTGGTGCTGGCTGCCTTTATTTTAAAAAATAAACACGCTTTATTTTTAAGACAGTTTGCATATTGTATATGGATTGCGGGGCAAAATGCTGTAATTTTCCATAGCTTTGAATTAACAGATCAATTCTTTCCTATTTTCTTTATTCAGCTGGTTATGCTGTCTCTCAGTTATTTTATTCGTAGCCATTGGTTTTTTATTTTTATTCAAATTTTTGTTTTGTACTTATCTGGTATTGCACTGATCTGGGATATAAGCACGCTATTTGGCGTACATCGTTTCATTGAAAATTTTTCATATTTGACCTTATTGAGTTATGGGTTTTATTTGGCAATGATTTGGGTGCAGCGTGTTCAACCTAGTCAATACCAACGAAGTTTAGCTTTGGCTAATTTACTGATTATTCTGTCATCTTTAGGCTTCTATACACTATTTGGGCAATATGAATTAGAAAAAATCAAATATCTTCCTATTCTGAATTTGGGCTTACCTATTTTATGGCTGGCTTTGTTTATGATGTTGCGGATTCGCAATCAATTTAGCTTGGTTGCCCAAGTCATATTGTTGGCTTTTGCTGCAGTATTGATATTTTATGGTTATTTTGAAATTTTTATCTGTATGGCGATACTTTCATGGGCAATGTCACAGCACGATAAGATCGTCTACGGATTAGCTTTGGTCACTTTGGCTTTGACCTTATGGTTTATTTACTACGCTTTAAATGTCAGCTTCCTGCTTAAAAGTCTAAGTATTTTTAGCTCAGGATTATTGTTGTTGGTATTGACTTGGGTGTTACATAAGTTCCAATCAGTAGAGAGGGAAAATACATGAAAAAAATCATTCCTCTTTGTCTTGCTTTAATGAGCATAATTCTCTTTCTGGGAATTATTTTTAAGAATGAACAGCATTTGAAGAATAGTCAGAGTATCTATGTTCGTTTACAGCCTGTAGATCCACGTTCCTTTATTCAAGGGGATTACATGGCACTTCGCTATCAGCTTTATTTAGTGCCTCAGGACACAAGACTTCATCCTACAAAACCTACTAATGAAACTACTGAGACAGTCGGTCAGGTGTTTTCAGGGCATTATTATGATGAACGTATAAAAAATAACTCTTCGGTTTTGACCTTTGTAGAATTAGATCAACAGCGTCGAGTGATTCACACTTATTTTGATCCACCGAAAAATGTAAAAACTACTCGGTTAATATTAAAAAACCCAGATAATCGATATACATCATTATATCCAGCTTCAAAAAGTTTTTTATTTGCTGAAGGTTTAGGGAAATGTTATCAAGCTGCGCAGTATGCAGAATTTAAAGTTGATCAACAGGGTAATGCAATCCTTGCATCTCTAAGAGGAGCGCAGTTACAAGATTTGGACTGTGAAAATAAACAACATTGGCGAGATGGATTTAGTTCAGCAAATAAAGCGTTATAAGTTGGTTGGGCAACAAAAAACCCGCATTATTGTGCGGGTTCTTAATGCTCTGTTGTTGCTTAAGCAACTTGAACAGGGATACAGTTTGCTGTGTGATTCACCGTATTATCTGGGTTTGCATAAACAAGGCGAGGTTTATGCGCATCTGCTTCAGCGTTGGTAAAGTCACCAAAGGTTGCAATAATCATTAAATCACCCACATCAGCTTGAAGTGCAGCACCACCATTGACAGAAATAATGCCTGAGCCTTCTTCACCACGAATCGCATAAGTTGTAAAACGTTTACCATTGGTCACGTTCCACATATGAATTTCTTCATATTCACGAATACCAGCCAAATCCAAGAGAATACCGTCGATTGCACAAGAGCCTTCATAATGTAGTTCTGCTTGTGTTACAACACAACGATGGATTTTTGCTTTTAATAAACGAGATAGCATGATGCGCGTCTCCAGAGTTGCCCTTACGATTGTTATCTTGCGATGGATCAACAATTTTCAATAGGGGGGATACATTTGAAAGCGCATTTTGCTCTTAAAAATGAATCATAGCAAGAAAAATTGTTGAACAAGGAATGTAAAAATTGAGCTTCGAATTATGGTTTATAAGCATTGATTTGATTCATTGCTTGCTGTATCTCACCATTGACCAATAATTTCGTTCTCGCTAAAGCATGATGTATAGCATCGTCCATCAGTGTCTGTTCACTACTTGGTGCTTTGCCAAGTACATGTCCTGATACTTTTTCTTTTGCGCCAGGATGACCAATACCTATACGAAGACGATGAAAATTAGAACCGATATGTGGAACAATGTCACGTAGACCATTGTGACCACCATGTCCGCCGCCAGTTTTTAAACGAATTACACCTGGATCCATATCCAGTTCGTCGTGGGCGATGAGAATTTCTTCTGGTTTAATTTGATAGAATTTTGCGAAAGGAACAACGCTTTGACCAGAAAGGTTCATAAATGTTGTTGGCAGTAACAGACGAACATCTTGTCCTTCTATATTGCCGCGACCACTGATTCCTTTATATTTTGAATCAGTTTTTAAAGTTATGCCATATTGCTCTGCAAGGCGTTCAACAAACCAGAAGCCTGCATTATGGCGGGTTTGGGCATATTCAGAACCTGGATTACCCAAACCAACAATCAGTGAAAGTTTACTCACTCATTTACACCATTAAACACTTATGCGCGTTTGAAGTCAGCGTGCATAGGAGTGTTTTTAGATGGGTGACGTTGTAACGCTTGGATTTTAACGCTTTCAACTTTACCATCGATGTTGATTTCAACAACTTCTTCAAAGAAAGCATTGTTTTCTAAAACTTTAACAAGCTCACGAAGTTCTAAAGTTACTGCTACAGGTTCAGCAGCACCACCGTAGATGATTGCTGGAACTTTGTTTTGAAGACGAAGGCGGCGGCTCGAACCTTTCCCTTGAACTGCTTCTTCACGTGCTACTGCATTTAATACGAAGTTTGCCATGATGACATTTCCTCATTGAGTTTAATTGACTGAACTTTCGACCAGTCCAGTGATAGAAAGCCCCACCTAAGGGCAGGGCTTTGAAAATTTTGCGCTATTATAGATAAGAATCAAACATTGCGCTAATAGATTCTTCGTTGTTAATACGACGAATTGTTTCAGCAACCATACTTGCTACTGAAACTTGGCGAATCTTACCAAGTTTTAATGCTTCTTCTGAAAGTGGAATTGTGTCAGTAACAACCAATTCATCAATCACAGATTTGCTTAAATTTTCAAGTGCTTTACCTGAAAGTACAGGGTGTGTTGCATAAGCAACCACTTTACGTGCACCAAAAGTTTTTAATGCATCGGCAGCTTTACACAATGTACCAGCTGTATCCACCATGTCATCCACGATAACACAGTCACGATCACGTACATCACCAATCAAATGCATCACTTGTGATTCATTGGCTTTTTGACGACGTTTATCGATGATTGCAAGATCAATATCACCCATTTGCTTTGCAACAGCACGTGCACGCACAACACCACCAACGTCAGGTGAAACCACCATCAGGTTATGATGCTGTTGTTGACGCAAGTCAGCAAGTAAAGCAGGTGTACCGTAGATGTTATCTACAGGAATATCGAAGAAGCCTTGGATTTGGTCAGCATGCAAATCGATCATGACAACACGGTCAATACCAACAGTCGTCAGCATATCTGCGACAACTTTTGCTGTAATTGGAACACGAGTTGAACGTGGACGACGGTCTTGACGAGCATAACCAAAGTAAGGAATTACAGCAGTAATACGACCAGCACTTGCACGACGCAATGCATCAGCCATTACCAGGATTTCCATAAGGTTATCATTGGTAGGGGCACAAGTGGGCTGTACGATAAATACGTCTTTACCACGCACATTTTCAGTAATTTCGACAGTGATTTCACCATCAGAAAATTTACCTACAGCAGCAGCTCCAAGAGGAATGTGCAGATGGCTAACGACTTTTTGGGCGAATTGTGGATGCGCAGTTCCACTAAAAACGACAAGATTGGGCATGAAGCACCCTTGGCGGTTGGCAGATTTGAAATTAGATGGCAGGGGCGGCTGGATTCGAACCAACGGATGCCGAGATCAAAACCCGGTGCCTTACCACTTGGCGACGCCCCTAATGCGGCAGAATTTTAGTGTTTTTGCATGTTTCTGTCAAGGTAAATCAACATTAAATGCAAATACCATGTTCTGTCTTTTTTGAGAAAATGGCAGGGGCGGCTGGATTCGAACCAACGGATGCCGAGATCAAAACCCGGTGCCTTACCACTTGGCGACGCCCCTAATTCGATGTTGTATTTAATGGCAGGGGCGGCTGGATTCGAACCAACGGATGCCGAGATCAAAACCCGGTGCCTTACCACTTGGCGACGCCCCTAAAATACAACGATCTACAGGTGAAAAATGATGGCAGGGGCGGCTGGATTCGAACCAACGGATGCCGAGATCAAAACCCGGTGCCTTACCACTTGGCGACGCCCCTATCATTACACTTCAAAATGAATGAGTGGTGATTCATTCAAACTGTTGACCAAAAAGGCTTTGCAGGGTGAATGATTTAAAATATCATCAATCTTCATTTGTTCAGTGACTTCAACAAAAACACAAGCACCTGTACCTGTAAGCTTTGCTGTACCGAACTGATCTAAATACTGCATTGCTTCATCAACTTCAGGGTATAAACTTCTTGCCAATGGCTCAAAGCTATTTCTGAAATCAGATGGCTTTAGCTGATAGGCGCAAAATTTAGTAGGCTTCTTATCTCTTGTCAATGTTTTTTGCGAAAAAAGTCGTTGAGTGCTGATAAAACAATCAGGTTTTAACACAATGTATTGTTTTTGATCTAAGTCTATGAATGTTAAGTGTTCACCAATACCTTCTGCCCAAGCATTACGACCATGCACAAAGATAGGAACATCTGCACCCAATTTAACGCCAAATGCTGCCAGTTGTTCAGTATTTAACCCACATTGCCACAATTGATTGACCACGATCAATGTAGTTGCCGCATTTGATGAGCCACCACCTAAGCCAGCACCCATTGGAATATTTTTTTCAATACGAATACTTAAGCCACTTGCGTGTTTCGCATAAGGAAGCAGCATTTGTGTAGCTTTGTAGATCAGATTGTGTTGCAGATCGACACTCTCCAATCCCTCAATCACGATTTGATCGGAATCTGTTTGGCTAAATTCTAGCCAGTCATATAAATCAATGAGCTGAAAAATACTTTGCAACTCGTGATAACCGTTTTCACGGCGACCAGTAATATGCAAAAACAGATTCAATTTTGCAGGTGAGGGAACACGAAGCATAGATTTGATTGCCTGATGTTGAGATTTAACGGTTTTGAATCACCATTGTAATACGGTTTTCCTGACCTGATTCAAGTTGTTGCTTTAAAATTAGTTTGTTGGGTAAAGTCGCCTGATGATTATAACTAAAATCTACGGTCCAACCATCTTCAACAATTTGAGTAATACGTTGTGCTGAGTCATGTGCAACTTGTGCATTTTCAGTGGCAGGATAGCCCTGTACCCAGTCAACAATATGCGTGATGGGAGCAACCCAACCGGTGGCTTTTTCAAGAAGTTCTTCTGGGCTTTCAGCTGAAATTAACCCAGTCTTAGAGCTGTTTAAAGTCACTTCACCTGATTTTCCTTCAATAATGGTTTTACCAATACCTAAGATACCATTGAGCTGAATATTGAAATCTTGTTGATTTTGCGACCATGTATAGAAAGCACTGCCAGATTGTTTTGGGGTTTTTACCCCAATTTTTCCCTCTAAATTGAATTGATTTGATGGCTTTTGAGTTGGACCATCTGTAGGTACCTGTGTTGGTGTGGTTGGGACAGGCTTAACGACTTGCTGACACCCAGTAAAAACAAGTGTTGCTGTTGCAGTAAGGGTGAAGATGATCTGCTGAATGTGACGCATATAGGCGATTAACTCTTTTTAATATGTTGCGGTAATATTAGTGAATCTAATTGATTTAATTGAGGATCATTTGGATGATTTTGTTTGAGTTGTTGTAACACTTCATTAAATTGTGGCAATGCACCTTGCATATACAAAGACTTTGCATAACGAATCCCAATATTAATACTATGACTCAAACTATAAGCTTTAGAGAGAATATTAGAGGCTGCATCAAAATCATTCTGCAAAAAGGTAATATAGCCCAAAGTATCTAAGATAGATGCTTGATCGGGTGCATATTCTAAAGCATGTTCAGCATAGCGACGTGCTTCGTCTAGACGTCGATTTTGCAAAGCCAAAGTATAAGCATAAGCATTTAGATAAGCTGGATTATTAGGTTCTAAATTCAATAGCTGTTTAAGTGCTTTGTCCAGAATATCGCGATTTTCAAAAGGGTCTAGCAATAAAATTTCAGAGTATAAAATTTCGGGGTCGTCGGGCAGATTTTTGACAGCTTCATTAAGCAAACTTAAAGCTGCTTTTTTATTGCCCATACGTTTTAAAATTTCAGCTTGCGCTTGATATAAGAAACTTGCATGTTGCGGATAATTTACACGTTCCTGAGTTAAAAAGCGTAGCGCATCATTCATTTTATTTTGTCTCTCAAAAATCGAGACGAGATTACGACGTGAAACCGTATATAAATTTCCATCTACTAAACGATAATAGGCTTTTGCCGTTTCATCATTTTGCTTACGCTCAGCATTGACTGCTAAATAAAAATAAGCTTCATTTTGATAGCGCGAGGAATAACGTAATTCCACCAAATACTGTTCAGCTTGATCAAATTTTTTTAAATCAATTGCTGTTAAACCTGCAATAAACAAAGCTTCTTCAGCATCTGGCCAGGTTTGAATGATGGTTTCTAATTTATCTAATGCCAGTTCAGATTGATGGGTTTTAATCAAATATTTAACTTCTGCCAATCGAATGTCATAGTTATATTTATTTTTGCGACTACTACGATTATACCATTTTAAGGTTTCTTCCTGATTGCCTAATGCCTCCAGTAGATTGGCTTTCATAAGAATAAAACCAGTCACTTTCGGGCGTTTTTTCAATGCCTTATTGACTGTTTTAAGGGCTTGTTCAATCTCGTCACTTTGCGCTTCTAAGCCAGCAATTAAGATTAACACGGAAGGATTATTTTTTTCTTTGCTTGCTCTCAGTGTGCTGAGTAGATTTTGACGGTCAACTTCAGACTCAGGGGCAATTCCTTCTAGAATTTTTTCTAAATCCGCGTTTGGATCGATTGTAAGAATACTGTCGAGCGTTTCAGCAGCCAGTTCATACTCATGTGATTTGAGTGCAATATGTGCCAAATAAAATTTTGCAGGAACATCTTCAGGTTCTTGTACAACCCAATGTGTTGCAATATCTAATGCTGCTTTTAAATCATTTTGCTCAATAGCTACATTGAGCGCACGTTGTTTAATGGTGGTGGAATTACTGCGAATTGCCAACACCGTATAATTGTGCAAAGCAGTTGCTGTATCATTATATGCCAGTGAAAATTCAGCAATAATGCTTTGTTTTAATGCATTTGTATTATATTTTGCATGATAAAATTCTCCAGATGCTCTAATATGAGCACTAGAAGCCATGCTACCAACCAGTAAGAATGTGGTAGAATATTGCTTAATTGTCATGCCGCTTAAGCGGTTGTTTATTTGACGCAATTTTTCCGAATCCAAGTATGCTTTTTATGACACCGTTATTGCACAATAGCATAAATTTAGCGAAATGATGATCTGATATGTCTTTCTTTGCATTGGGTGTCAACCATCAAACTGCCTCTGTTGAGCTTCGTGAGCAGATCGCTTTTAATCCAGAACGATTAAAAGATTTGCTGACGGAGCAAAGCCACTGCCAAAATTTGAATGATATGGTAGTGGTCTCAACATGTAACCGCACTGAAGTCTACGCCATGGCTGAAAATGCCGATATGGTATTAAATTGGCTCGCCCAAACCAATGGTATTGATGTAAAGCAATTGTCAAATCATGTATATCGTTATGAAAATACTGATGCTGTTTCGCATTTAATGCGTGTAGCAAGTGGCTTAGATTCTCTTATGTTGGGTGAGCCTCAGATTCTTGGGCAGGTCAAATCCGCATTATCGATTGCTAAAAATGCAGAAATCGTTTCACAAAATCTCAATCAAATTTTTGAATATGCTTTTTATGCAGCAAAACGTGTTCGCTCTGAAACTGCTGTGGGAAGTCATGCCGTATCGATGGGTTATGCCGTTGCACAGCTTGCTTTACAGGTATTTAGCAAACCTGAAAAACTGACAGTGATGGTGGTTGCTGCAGGTGAAATGAATAGTTTGGTGGCTAAACACTTGGCTGAAATGGGTGTGGCAAAAATTCTCATTTGTAATCGAAGTCGTGAACGTGCAGAAAAGTTAGCACAAGAAATTGCCCATCGTGTCGAAGTAGAAATCATCCCTTTTGATGAACTTGCAACACAACTTTATCGTGCCGATGTGATTTCAAGTTGTACTGGAAGCTTACATCAAGTGATTGCTTATACTGATGTAAAAGCGGCATTAAAAAAACGACGTTATCAACAGATGCTTATGGTCGATTTAGCTGTTCCTCGTGATATAGATCCGAAAGTTGAAAGTTTGGATGGTGTGTATCTGTATGGTGTGGATGACTTACAGAGTGTGATTGATGAAAATCTCGCTCAACGTCGCCAAGCTGCGGTTGAAGCAGAGGTGATGGTCAATCAACTGGTCACTCAACTGGTTACACACCAGAAAGTCAAAGATGCTGGCAGTACGATTCAGCAATTCCGCGAGCATGGCGAAGAGCAACGTCAAGCAGAACTTGCACATGCACTAGAGCGTATTCAAGCAGGTGAAGATACCCAACATGTATTAGAAGATTTTGCCCACCGCTTAACCCAAAAACTGTTACATCCTGCCTCAATTCTACTGCGTCAAGCAGCTCAGGATGAAGATCCATCACATTTTGAATGGATGAAAGAAAATATTCAGGATATTTTTGAGCAAGAACGAAAACCTAAAGCAAAATAATGATTTAAGAAAGTAATGATTTAAGAAAGTAATGTAGTGAAGCTTTTTGCTTCAACAAATATTGTTCATATACTCGTGTTATCAAATTAGAATACAGAAATTAAAATGCTTAAGACTTTATATTTATTCATATTATTGCTTATCTCAATTGAATGTTTCGCAAAGCCTGTAAAAGATAGTGACATGCTATTGAAACAAGCAATCCATGATCTACATAACATCTATACTCAGGGAGGAATTTTGGAGGTTATTGATTCTGTTGATCAATGTTATAAGGATCTTCAAAAACCTAAACTCTACTGTTTTTATTTAGACTATTCAGCACGAATATGGGATGCGCTTATGATCGAAAGTTTAAATTCACAAACAAATTCTCTGTATTCAACAAATGAGTTTTTTAGTGATGAAAACTTTCAAGAACGTATATATCTAAATGTTTATAAACCTTATGATTCCTCAATGGAAGAGGCGAACAGTCACATGAATTTTTTGTATTACAAAATAATTGATATGATCAATGAAGAGTTTATAAAAAATTAACTATGAACTAACTTTAAACTAATTTGCTTGGTTAATTCATTGAGTTGTTTACGTAAATTACGAGATTCACTTAATGAGGCTGGTGCTTTAAGTTTTTGCTTTAAATACTTTTCTTGTAATGCCAGAGAGTAGTCCGATGCCAATTTATCCGCCATTTCTGGAGCTTCGGTTAAAGCTTGGATATTGGTTCGTTGCATAATTTCAGACAACTCTAAGTGATATGCACTGCAAGCACCTAAAATATAATAGGTCGCTAGTTCTTGATCATCGGGTAAATCATCAAAAATACGATCAAATACAGCGAGCACTTTTGCTAACAATTCATCTGGTTGAATAAATGCACGCAACACTTCAAAGTGAATATATAAAAATGGATGTTGCATTAAAATCGCCACTGCAAAATCCTCATCTTTGGTGCGAATATTAAATGAGAGCGATGCATCCAAGCTGACTTGTGGTTGCCATTTACGATTAAAACCTAACTTTTCTTTAAAAAACTGTCTTAACAGATAACGATATGAACCTTGTTTTGGCAATAATTCAGTCAATTGATTCAGTTCTGCCATGACCTGACTTTTACCTTCAGGGGTGGTGACATCATAATTTTGGCTTAATAGGGCAAAGACAAAGTCTGATAATAGCGGTGACTGTTGCCAGATCCGTTGAAAAGTCTCTAAGCCTTCTTTACGAATCAAAGAGTCAGGATCATGTTCTTTAGGAAGCACAAAAAATTTAAGCTCACGCCCATCATTCAATAAAGGCAAAGCAATTTCTAAAGTTCGTCGAGCAGCCTTTTGACCTGCGGCATCACCATCAAAGGCAATCGTAATTTGATTGTTCTGTTTAAATAAAATGCTTAAATGGTCTGCATTACTCGCCGTGCCCAGTGTTGCTGTTGCTCCCGAGATCCCATTTTGCTGTAAAGCAATAACATCCATATAGCCTTCAACCATGAGCCAGTTTTGGGCACGATCTTTACGTCCTTCATATAATCCATACAGCAGTTGATTTTTATGAAAGACTTCAGAGTCAGGAGAGTTAATATATTTGGGTTTGATTTCGTCATTTAACGCACGACCACCAAAACCAACGACTCGACCTTTACTGTCTCGGATAGGAAATATTACTCGATCACGAAGTAAGTCAAAGTCACGTCCACTATCACTGGTACGAATCAGTCCTAATAATTTTAGACCTTCAATATCTTGAGGAAATGCTTTTTCAAGATGTTGCCAATCTTCAGGTGCATAACCCAAACGCCAATATTGAATCGTCTCGGTGCTTAAACCGCGATGTCTGAAGTAGTTCTGTGCAACTTTACTATGTGGTAACTGACGTTCATAAAATTGAGCAATATTTTCAAGCAGGTCGTAAAGATTCCCGTCTTGAGGTGCTTGTACAAATCCAGTTTGATCAAATTGTGTCGGATCGAAATGTTCGGGGTCTGGATACTGGCTAAACGCTTCAAAAGGGTCAATCTCAAAAGAAGGAGTAGCTTCGGTATTTTTTTCCTGTGTTTTTGACGCTGTATTTTTATCCTCTTGCATTTGGGCTTGAGGCTTAACATGTGGTTTTACAGTTTCGCGTTTATAAGAAAGTTTTTTATTGTCTTGATTATCTTTAGGGAGTTCGATTCCAGCTTGGCTAGAAAGCTCTTTCATGACATCGATAAAGTTTCGATTATCAATATCCATGAGAAAACGAATGGCATTACCATTTGCCTGGCAACCGAAGCAATGATAGTACTGTTTGTCACGATATACATGAAAAGAAGGGGACTTTTCCTGATGAAAAGGACAGCAACCTGAATAGGTACGACCTGTTTTTTTCAATTTCACACGTTGACCAATCAGATCGACAATATCGGTACGATCTAAAATTTGATCTATCGTGTGCTGAGGAATAGCCATAAAATTTAAGTCATATATTGTTTGAAGTCATTTAAAGTTTAACGCAGTTTTAACCTTAAAAATATCCATGAATAAAAAAGACGGGTAAAAACCCGTCTTGAATTGTCGCGGTGAAGTTATATCAAAGATGATATTTCTTAACACACCTTATTTGCGTTGACCGTCATAAAGGCTTTCATCTGCACGAGCAGGTTCTTTTGAAACTTCACGATTTGGACGATCAAGCAAGCCAAAGCTAACTTTATTCAATAAGCTCGACTGCTGTTCTGAGTTTGAAGATGTTTCAGTATTTGTATCTTTTGATACTTCTGCTTTTTCACCACGACCTAAAATACCAAGGGTCGCACGGTTCCACCAACTGCCTTCTTTGCGTGCAGCACGAATATTCACTTCACCATTTGATTTAACAAGGTTTGGATAGTTCAGCTTAAGCACGTCTTTGTATTGTTGTGCAGTATCTTTGTCGCCCAGTTTGTCATAGCCATAAGCCATCGTTGCTAAAGCTTCAGGAATTTGTGGGGTTTGTGGATAATGTTCAATGACCCATTGCGAGCGTTCAATTGCAGCCAAATAAGCCTTACGTTTAAGATTGAAACGGGCAGTATTCATCTCACTTTCAGCCAATTCTTGACCGATATACTTCATACGTTGTGCAGCATCAACCGAATATTGGCTTGATGGATAACGACGAATCAAATCTACAAAGTTTTGATAAGCGATTTTTAAATAACCTACATCACGATGTGCTTGTTTCAACGAAGTATAACGAAGCAAACTGTCATAATTTTGCTCCATGTTTGCCACACCACGGACATAATAAGCGTAGTCTAAATTTGGGTGCTGAGGATTTAAGCGAATGAAACGATCTGCCAGCGCGATTGTACCTTCATAATCTTTTTGCTTGAACTTGGTATAAAGCAGTTCAAGTTGAGCTTGCTGTGCGTATTGTCCTGTTGGGAAGTAGGTATCCATAGCTTCCAACGCTTTTGCAGCATCACCGTATTGCCCACGGTCTAGTGATTTTATCGCATTATTGTAATAAGTCTGCTCATTTGATTTTGGACCTGTATCGACAACCTCTTTCTTGGGATTGCTACTACAACCTACAAATACTGTTGCTAAGCCTACAGTTAAAGCAAGCATTGTGACTTTATAACGTGGTAGCGACATAAAAATTCCTCTGTTGATACGGGCAATAGGCTACAATTGCGCTATTAAACCACTTTTGTCCGAATGAGCAAATGACTTCAGCACACTCTTCTAATTCTAATTTCTCAGAAAATGATTTCAATTTACTTGAAGATTCTGAGGATGCAGATAATCATAATTCTGCGCCAACTGCAACACGTTTATCGTTGCAATTTCAACTGGATGAAAGCTATTTAGGGCAACGTATCGACCAAGTTGCTGCACTTGTTTGGAGCGAGTTTTCTCGTGAAAAACTTAAGCAGTGGATGAAAGACGGTCATTTGTTGGTAAATGGTAACACGGTCAAGCCTAAGTATAAATGTGAAGGCAATGAACAGTTAAGTCTCAATGTTGAACTCGAAACTCAAACAACTGCGCAGCCTGAGAATATTGCTTTAAATATCGTTTATGAAGATGACGATATTATGGTGATCAATAAACCTGTGGGTATGGTTGTACATCCTGGCGCGGGTAATCCGAATGGTACATTGGTCAATGCTTTACTCTACCATTATCCTAAATCTTCGGAATTATCTCGCGCAGGTTTAGTACATCGTATCGATAAAGATACCAGTGGCTTATTGGTTGTTGCTAAAAACTTAGAAGCACAATTTTCGTTAAGTAAACAATTGGCTAAAAAATCAGTCTATCGTGTTTATGACTTAGTTTGTTATGGTCATATCATAGCGGGTGGAACCATTGATGAACCGATCAAACGACATCCTGTTGATCGTGTCAAAATGGCGATCTTACCCGGCGGTCGTGATGCTGTGACGCATTATAATGTTAAGGAACGTTTTCAGCATTTTACTCGTGTACAGGCGCAATTAGAGACGGGGCGTACACATCAGATTCGTATTCACTTTACTTATATTGGTTATCCATTGGTTGGTGATCCTGTTTATGTGAGTCGCGTTAAAGTACCTGCTGGGGCTTCGGAAAAGTTAAGTAGCACTCTGCGTAACTTTAAACGTCAAGCTCTACATGCATCTAAATTAGGACTTATTCATCCACGTACTCAAGAGGAAATGATGTTTGAAGCGCCTTGGCCTGAAGATTTTACCAACTTGGTTGAAGTTTTGCGTTCTGAAAATAAAGCGTATTAATTTATTTAAAATAATTGATGGTTAATGGAGAGTCACATGCAATTCGTTCAGGGATTACCTCAAGGCGTATATGTTGGTCAAACACATATACAACATCCAATGGCTTTACCATCTGTACAGCCAGAGTTGGGAGGTTTCAATTTAGCATTGCATGTGAATGATGATCCACAGCGTGTACAGCAACATCGGATGATTTTATTGGATGAGTTTGCTGTACATGGTGTCAACAAGATTACATGGATGACACAAACACATAGCACGATTTGTCACACCATCAATGAAGAAATTACATTTAATGCCTTAGTGGGGGATGGGTTGGTAACGCAAACACAAGGTCATGCCTTGATGATGATGACTGCGGATTGTTTACCTGTGGTTTTGGGAAATGCAGATGGTACTGAAGTTGCTAATTTACATGCAGGTTGGAGAGGTTTAGCAGGTGGAATTATTGAAAATACCATTTCAGAAATGACATCTCAACCTACATGGGCATGGCTAGGGGCTGCAATTAGTCAATCTTGTTTTGAAATTGGTCAGGAAGTAAAAACTGCTTTTTGTACTCAATATGCTGAATTGGAAACAGCTTTTATTGCGGGTGAACAAGACGGTAAATACTATGCAGACTTGTATGCGATTGCACGTTATATCGTTAAACAGCAGGGGGTTAAAATTGTCACGGGTGGTGATCAGTGTACTTATCGTCAGTCCGAGGACTTTTACTCCTACCGCCGTCACCCTAAAACAGGTCGTATGGCAACTTTTGTATTTATGCAGAACTAAATCTATATTTTGAGATATTGCTCGAAATTTTATAGATTGAGTAAAAGTACTTTTAACACTTGACAAGAATTGTTTAAAAATGAATTGATGTTAAACTTGACTAAATTTGTTTGTTTTCAATTGATATGTCTTTATCTGCTAAATCTATCGCGATCGTTTATCACAGCCCTTTTGGTCATACTGCTAAAGTCGCGAGCTATATTGCGCAGGGCATCGAGAAGGTTGGAGTGACTGTCCATAAAATGGATATTGAGCATATAGATTGGGACATTTTGGACCAAGCCGATGCAATTGTATTTGGTTCACCTACTTATATGGGTAGTGTAACAGGTCCATTTAAAATGTTTATGGACTCAACCTCTAAGCGTTGGAAAAATCGTGATTGGCAAGGGAAGTTCGCTGCTGCATTTACTAACTCAGGTGGTTTAAGCGGAGACAAATTATCCGTATTACAGCAGATTAATATCTTTGCGATGCAACATGGCATGCTTTGGTCTGGTTTGCCTTTAATGCCAACAGGAATCAAGCCCACAGATTTAAACCGTATGGCGGGTTATTTGGGTTTAATGACGCAATCAGACAATGCACCTGTTGACTTAACACCGCCATCTGGTGATTTACAAACAGCCTTGTGGTTTGGTGAGTATCTTGCACTATTATTAAATAAATTTAGGTAATCTAACTAGAAAATTAGGTAAAACGTCTAATATTTATTTTTTGTTTAAATTAATGCGATCATTGTCGCAAAATGCTAAGTGATTTGTCGTAGTAAGCTAATATTTTTATGCTTCATTGCACTATGTTTGATTAGAAAAATAAAAACATGTGTGGATGATATGGATATCAATGCTCAAAAAACAATTCAAAGGACAAGAATAGTTTTAATCTCAAGTGCAATAGTTTTATCAATGAATTGTTTTGCCGAAAATGAAAAAATCACATCTTTAATTCAGTTAAATGACTCAGAGTTGTCTGAAGTGAAAGGGCAAGCTTTGATGAGTCTTTCATATTTAGCACCAACTGATGCAACCAACCCAATGAGGAATATTACTTCAAATAATATAGGATTTTATAAATTAGGTTTAGAAGCAGAGTTGGAACTTAATGCAAATATCAGAAACCTTCAGCTTGGTTGTGGTGGAGTCAATGGTGCTGGTGCCTGTGATATAGACATTAAAAATTTATCATTGAGTGGATTGCCTAATACTTATGATAGCAATGGGAATCCAGTTTATTTAACTGGGCGCCCCTCGACAAGTGGAAAGATAACTAACCCTTTTTTAGAGTTTGCAATTAGTAATCCTAATAGCTCATCTATAAGAGAAGTGAAAGGAATACGATTTAGTGCAGAAAAAATTAATGCTTTGTTAACAGCGGGATTAGATAATTTATCTACAGCTTCACAAACTGATGGAATTCAAAGATTAAGTGGATTTATGCAAATCGCTAAAACAAGTGGAACTGCAAGCACAAAACCTATTATTTTCGGGAAAAATGCTAGTGATCAAACTTTGACTGGGGTTGCAAATATTAGTGGGCTAGTAAATGTAAATTTTACGAGTAATCCTTTTAACAATGGAACTACGGGGATAACAATTCCGAGTGTTAGTACTTCTTTTGATATTAATCCTTTTACAATTAATGGAGTGAGAAATACCATAGCAAATGTTAAAGATATTCGTACAACTATCGCTACTATTCCTATTGCATCTGATGGAACTTCAAGATACCCAGAATCGATGTTTATAAATGATGCCTTAAAAGTTAATTTGAGTTGTGAAAGTGCTGGAATTTTATCATTATGTCCAATTGTCAAGGCGCTAGTACCTGTAGCAACTTTTAAAATGGCGAATGGTTCAAATATTCAGAATATAAACATGTCTATCGATTTCATGCAATCTTTAAGTATGATTCATAATATTCCGTTAACTGGTACAGGCGGTTATTTGTCTGTACAAAGTGAGGCTTTATTGTGGCCAGGTGCAACTATTGCAGACATAGATAAAGCTAAAAACAATTTGCAACAAATGGGAAGAAATACCGATGTTGCGCAAAAAGGATGGTGGATGTCTTTCGCAGATCCAGTACAACTAGGTAAACTCAATGTGAGTAATCAAGTTGATATTGGGGCAGTTTTACCTCAAGTCGCGACTTTAGTTTCACAATATTTAAATAAAAGAGAAAATTATCCCTATTTAAATATTGGACAAGCTTGGCAGGCTTTAACCAATCAACCAATAACACAGAAATTAAATGTAGACCTGAGAAGTTATACAGAAAATAATCCTGCTAAATTGGTTCTGACTAATCAAAAACTAACAAATCAAAATGTTGTAGCAAACTGTTATGGCTCATTGAAATTCTGTTAAATTCCTTTTAACGACAAAATGCTATTTAAGAGACTTTGTTGCAAACTTAACCTCTTTTGATCTCCCAATAAAATTATTCATCATTCCACAACTAGGAAAGTTTTCATTTCAGGAATACAAACTCTGTAATGATTTTTTATAAAATACTTGATAGGTTGATAAAAAATTATCCAAAATAAAATATGTATTTCATTGTTATTTAAATAAATTAACAAAATAAAATTATATAAAAAATATTAAAAACCATTATCTTATTTAGGTGAAAAAGACTATTGTTAAATTAGACAAAATATTTGTCCTGATCGGCTATTTTGTTATTGATCATTTTCATATATTTTTGACCAATAATAAAAATCTGAGCAGGTGATATGGAATTTGTTGTAGGAAAGTTAATTAAAATCAGTAAGATGATTTTAATTTGTGGTGGATTTTTTATTTCGATTGATAGTTTTGCTAATTTGCCTCAATCGAAGGGTTTGGTCGAGTTAAATGATACTGAGCTTTCCAAAGTTCAAGGTCAAGCCTTGATGAGTTTAGGTTATATTGCTCCAAATGATGCTGCCAATAAAATGCAAGGGCAGGGCATAGGATTTTATAAGCTTGGGCTTGAAGCTGAACTTGAGCTCAATGCCAATATTAAAAAATTACAACTTGGTTGTGGTGGTATCAATGGTGCAGGTGGATGCGATATTGATATTGATAATCTTAGTCTTTCAGGCGTGGCAGATACCCGCGAAGGGAGAGCTGGCTCAAGTGCAAAATTAACCAATCCTTTTTTAGAGTTTGCAATTAAGAATCCAGACGCAGCATCAACTAGAGAAGTTGTAGGTCTACGTTTAAGTGCAGAAAAAGCTTTGGGATTATTAACATTAGGATCAGAAAACTCAGAAACACCAAATGGAATAAACAGTTTAAGTGGTTTTATGAAAATTAAAGATGCAACAGGTACGGCTTATACTGGTGCAAGAACAGGGGTAAATTATTCCAATTTAGGATTATCAATTATAGGTAAAGCGAAAAGCTCAACGGGTTTTATCACAGCAGACTTTACCTCAAATGATTATTCTTTAAATCTTGGGGAAGGAAGCGGGAAATTATATATCAAAGGTCAAACGATCAGCGGAAACAGGATGACCAGTGTAAATTTAACAGGTACAGCTGTGATTGATAATATTCCGCTCGGTGGAAAGATTAATGCAGAAGCAAAACTATGGGGAGCCTTACCTATCCCTTTGGGTGGTACTGTTAATGGAAATATCTCTAATCTAAATGTTAGTGTGAATGTTGATCAAAGTTTAGGCTTAATACATAAATTAAAATTAGATAATCCATTTTCACTTTCATTACAGTCCCAAAAGGTTTGGTGGCCAAATGCTGAGGTTGCTGCACAGAAAGGCTGGTGGATGGCTTTTGAAGACGCGATTGATATTGGTGATGTATCACCTAGTCAACGTGTAGAAGTCACTGATGCAGTGGTTAAGCAAGTTATTCCTTATGTCAGTAGCTATTTACAGAAAAAGCCCATTGAGTGTGGTTTTCTTGCGCTTTCTTGTCTTACAGGAAATTTTAACCTAAATGATGTTCCTTTGCAGGATGCTAAAGTAAATATGGATTTAGCTAATCTGAAGTTAGTTAACCAAGATTTCGCACCCAACTGCTATGGTTCATTAAAGTTCTGTTAAGAGTATTCTTTCTAAAAGAAAACCTCCATTCGGAGGTTTTTTCTTATTTGTGCATAATTCGAGCTTTATCTCGTTGCCAATCACGGTCTTTTTCAGTAGCACGTTTATCATGCAACTGTTTACCTTTTACTAAAGCGATCTCTAGTTTTGCCAAGTGACCTTTCCAGTAACATGCCAATGGTACACACGTATAGCCCTTTTGATTGACTGCACCCATTAACTTTTCTAATTCACGGCGGGAGAGCAGTAGCTTGCGCGTACGTGTTGCTTCAGGTACTACATGTGTTGATGCAGATAACAAAGGTTGAATCTGAGCGCCGAACAGAAACGCTTCATTATTTTTAAAGGTAATATAGCTTTCTGTAATGGTCATACGTCCAGCACGTAATGACTTTACTTCCCAGCCTTGCAACGAAAGCCCAGCTTCAAATTTTTCTTCAATAAAATAATCGTGACGCGCACGTTTATTTTGTGCAATCGTCCCGCCATTATTTTTTTTTACGACAATATTTTTCGACATAATACAAATAATTCCAAGAATAGCCTTATTCTGCCTTAAACTTGGCTTGAGGTGAAGTCATTTCACAATTAAAGCAAAGGCTAAATGCGCAGAGGTTATTCGCTAAGATTTAAGTTTTTGTTAAACTATAGCTCTACATAACAAACTTGAGTACAAATGGATGTCTAAAACTCGTGTCATCTATCCAGGAACTTTTGATCCAATTACCAATGGCCATGTGGATTTGGTTGCCCGCGCTTCACGGATGTTTGATGAAGTCGTCGTTGCAATTGCGATTGGACATCATAAAAATCCAGTATTCAGTTTAGAAGAGCGTGTAGGGTTAGCGAAAATATCACTCAAACATCTACCTAATGTTGAGTTTGTTGGCTTTGATGGCTTATTGGTAAATTTTGCCCGTGAGCAAAATGCGACTGCTGTTTTACGTGGATTAAGAGCTGTGTCAGATTTTGAATATGAATTTCAGCTTGCCAATATGAACCGTCAATTGGATCATGATTTTGAAACAGTATTTTTAACACCTTCAGAGCAATTTTCATTTATTTCTTCAACGATGGTTCGGGAAATTGCGCGATTAAAAGGTGATGTCACTAAATTTGTGCCACAATGTGTGGTCGAAGCTTTTCACCGTAAACATCAACAAGGTTGGTAATGTGTCTTTAATAATCACTGATGAATGCATCAATTGTGATGTATGTGAACCGGTATGCCCAAATGAAGCCATTTTTATGGGGGAGGAGATTTATGAAATCCATCCAAACCTCTGTACAGAATGTGTGGGGCATTTTGATGAGCCGCAGTGTGCACTTTTCTGTCCAGTAGATTGTATTCCTCTTGATCCAAATCATGTAGAAAGCCAAGAAGACTTGATGGAGAAGTATAAAAGTTTAATTGCTCAAAAAAGCGCAAGCAATTCCCAGTAAAATTTGTTAGCATACGCCCCGAAGTGAGCCAGACGATCGCTGCTGTGGAGATCTCCGTGATTGAAGCAGGGGAGGAAAGTCCGGGCTTCATCGGGCAAGGTGCCAGGTAACGCCTGGGCGGTGTAAACCGACGGAAAGTGCAGCAGAGAGTAGACCGCCTTCAATATCGTTTCTTTTCGGAGAAATGGAAGGTAAGGGTGAAAGGGTGCGGTAAGAGCGCACCGCATGACTGGTAACAGTTCATGGCATGGTAAACCCCACCGGAAGCAAGACCAAATAGGGATCCTATAGGCATGGCCCATGCTGGATCCGGGTAGGTCGCTTGAGCGTATGAGTGATTGTGCGCCTAGAGGAATGATCGTTCTAGACAGAACCCGGCTTATCGGCTCACTTCAATGAATTTTATTGCAATTATTACTTGACGTAACGTGAGTTACAGCAGATAATGCGCGCACAGTTTTAGGCTATGTAGCTCAGTTGGTTAGAGCACCGCACTCATAATGCGGGGGTCACAGGTTCAAGTCCCGTCATAGCCACCATTTTTATAGACCACGTTTCCAAAAACGTGGTCTTTTTTTATCTTTCAATCATGCATATTAAAACCATTTAAATGCTCTTTTAAAAACCAAGCTTCACGGATGTATTTTTACTAATTTAGTTTAATCAGCAAAATACCGAATTTATAAATTAATCATCATGGCGATTTTAAAATTATGTGTGTTTAAATTAATAGCAAGATTAAATTATATTTCCGCAAATATCTTTTGTACCTATAGGGTATGATTGAGTCATTTTTGTGTAGTCTGTAACCAACTCAATGGTAAATTGTTTACCAATTGAATTGGATTTGAGTTGAACCTCCGATTGACCACCATCGATACCAAATGCTATTTCATTGAATTCACCTTCCATTTTTGCTAATACTCCTTTGTTTATGCCATCTACAATATAATTTATATTTTTTGTTGTTTGATCAAAGTAGAAACCTAGTTTAATATTGCTCTTCGAGGCTGGAATAATTGCAATATTTTCGCTGCCAAAATCTAAAATAATATTATTTGAATTTGGGAATGATACAAAATTATTGATATAACTAATATAATATCTGCCAGTTTCAACACCATTCGCTGTCACATATATTTTAAAGGGTAAAAAATATCCTGAATCAGATCCTGACATTGGTAGCTGTGGTGCAATAATATCTACTTCAAATGCAAAAATTCCTTTTTTGGGTACATTTTTGTCTCCTATTATCACTTTGTTAGAGTTACTTTCCAAAAAATCTTTACTAAAAGCAGTATAAGTTTTAGTTAATGTGCTATCCGTTATATTAAATCCGACTTTTTGATTTATATGTATCGGAAAATTTTGCCTTTGCGTACCTAACTGGGGTTGAGTTGCATTAAAGTTGTAATTGCATGAAGTAGCCCATACATTAACATTTATTAATCCCGTTAATAATATCATTATTAATTTTCTCATTATAAAATCCTTTTACGTGTGAAGTTAAAATATACAATAAAATTTATAAATATAGCTAATAAATTAGATATTATTTGTTTCAATATTTAAATAAAGTTGGTTAAATAAAAGTTTAATTTCAGTCTAAAATATAGGAAAGATTAAATTTTTTGTTTTAAGATTCCAGTATTAAATTTTAATTTTATGAAATATTTATTCTTATTATTCAATAATGTAAATGGTGTTTTGGAATTGTACTATATTTTTTTGGATTATTTATTTAAAAATATTGATGTTGTTTTCCAATTTATGAAGTAGAGATAATGATTAATTTCATCACAACAGAATTCTGTAGAATCGTAAGAATTACAAATATGTCATTAACTTGTATCGATGATACTATGGGGTGTTATTGTCTTTGCAATAGTAAAACTAAAGATAATAAAATTAGTGCCTGTTAAAAGAATGGTATACACTTTAATAATTTAAAAATACTATTTTACTATCAGGAACTTAAAATTTAATTGAGTTTACTTATTTAATTTAAAAATTTCTTCCCTTGTTCTGTAGACCATACATTGCAAATCTATTTCAGTCTTATCCTAAATACATTTTAAAACCAAGCTTCACGGATGTATTATCACCGATATGGGTGAGCTGAGTCGTTGTGGCAGTCTTTTTATAATCATAAATGGTTGCTTTTGATAATTTTGCTAGACCGAATTGATAGGAAAAATTAAATTGCACTTGATTGATTTTATATTGGGCTAAAATATTGCTGTCTTGTTGAAGCTTTTGAATTAATTTTTCAGCAGTATCAACCTGATCAAGATAAGCAGGTTGACTAACATTTAAAATGAGAACTTGATTTGTTGATTCAGTTTCGCCAATAAAAGTATAACGATTTTCGATCTGAATATTTTGAATATCATCAGAGATTGAAGTCAAATCATGAGTTGTTGAATTTTGATTTTGATTTTGAACATAATGCCAGACATTGATTGAAAAAATGATCATTGTGATCAAAGAGAGAATGTAATAATGCACTTTCCATATTGCTTGATGAGGCATATTGGATTGTGTATTTCTGAGAATTTGTGTACGTGTCAGCACATCATGAAGGGATTGTTGGCTGTTTCCATTAAAAACTGCCAAGTAGAAACACGCAAAAACAATACTTTGAAAAAAGGCGATGATTAAAATAAGTGTAAGGGGGGGATGTGCAAAGGATTGTAAATAACCGATAAAGCAAAATGGAATAATGAAAATGCTCGATCGAATTAAAGCGTGGGTTGGTGAAATTGAAGCACCTGTAAAGTCTTTTACACGAATTTTACAGAGTATTTTTCCAATCGTTTTGCCATCTCCAATCGAACTGTTAAAAGCAGAGAAATAAAACAAACATAGCAAAGTGCCAAGACATTGAAAAATAAATGGAGAGTTTTCAAAATAGGTATATAGCACTTTCCCCATTACCAAACATGCAACACCGACAATCAAACAGTCGATGATAAATGCAAAAAGTCGAGGAAATATTGGAGCAATCGTTTTTACTGGATTTTGAATTTCAGTCATAGTTTTTAATTAAATTGAATTTATGAATGTATTAAGTCAATATCAATATCATCAAATATTTAAGTGAGATATTAAAAATGATGTATTTGATATTTTGAAATAGATGTTAATTTTAAATTTAATGATTTAAAGAGATTAAATTTTTGGCATAAAAAAACCAGCAGTTGCTGGGTTCTTTAATTGCACCATTTTAATATCAATTTAAAATGGTGCCCGAGGCCAGACTCGAACTGGCACGCTTTGTGGGCGGGGGATTTTAAATCCCCTGTGTCTACCGATTTCACCACTCGGGCATGTGCGCAATAATAAAGGACAGTTTTTCTCTTGGCAAGCGTATTTAGCACGATTTGCTTTCTTTTCAATCAACTCAGATGTTTATGGCTGAAAATAAAGCATTTTAAGCCAATATATTGATTTTATTGTCATGAATTTTTCATTAACTTGAGATTAAAGTGAAATATTTCCTGATTAAAGTGATGAGATAAAAAAACTTAGAGGAAATCAATTTCTATGCCAAGCTCAATTTCACGCCGTGAACTTATTCAAAAGTCATTAGCCAGTTTTGGGGCACTATCTATACCAGTTTCTTTGACAGCTTGTGGTAGCGACAATAATGATTCAACAACGTCAGCCACTAAAGTTGAATTTTTACATGGGGTGGCGAGTGGTGATCCGCTTAAGGACCGTGTGATTTTATGGACACGTGTAACTCCCCAAGATACTACTTTACGTATTGAAGTTGTTTGGGAAATTGCGACAGACGAAAAATTTGTACAAATCATCAACACAGGGAAAGTACAAACAACACAAGCACAAGATTTTACGGTTAAAGTTGATGCTGATAAGTTGAAGTCTGGGCAAACTTATTATTATCGTTTTAAATTCGGTTCAGTGATTTCACCCGTCGGTCGTACCAAAACATTACCAGAAACGACCAATGCTGTTCAATTTGCAGTATGTTCGTGTTCGAATTATCCAGCGGGATATTTCTATGTTTATCGAGAAATGGCAAAACAAAATGTCGATGCGATTATCCATCTTGGTGATTATATTTATGAATATGGCAAAGATGGCTATGCAACTGAAGATGCGACTAAATTAGGACGTACGCTTCCTGCGGACAATGATAAAGAAATTATCAAATTGGACGACTATCGCAAACGTTATGCGCTTTATCATAAGGATACTGATTTACAGGCTGCACATGCACGTCATCCGTTTATTGTGATTTGGGATGACCATGAGTTAGCCAATGATGCATGGAAAGCGGGTGCTGAAAATCATCAAGCCAATGAAGGGAGCTTTTCTGATCGCAAGTTAGCGGCATTACAGGCGTATTTTGAATGGATGCCAATTCGACCTGTGAATCAAACAGATCATTTGAATATTTATCGTCAATTTGACTTTGGTTCATTGGTGCAATTGACGATGTTGGATACACGTATCTTGGCTCGTGATAAGCAATTGGATTATGCGGATTATATGACGGCTTCTAGGTTGGATATTGCCAAGTTTCAGACAGATTTGATCAGTACTCCCCGTACGTTGATGGGGTATACACAACGAGACTGGTTACAGAAAAAACTGGCACAATCTACAGCGACATGGAATGTATTGGGTCAGCAAGTCTTGATGGCAAAAATGCTAATTCCAGCTGAATTACTGCTTTCATTGGCTGCAATTACCAGTGGTAATGTTACTCCAGAGACATTGGTAAAAATGAATCAACAGATTACTGAATTAGTGACTTTAAAACTTCGTTTAAAAGCGGGTGATCCATCTTTAACAGCTACAGAAAAAGCACGTGTGACAACGGTAGCTCCATATAATCTCGATGCGTGGGATGGATACTATGCTGAGCGTGAAATTTTATATGGAACACTAAAAGCACTGAATAAGAAAGTTGTTGTTTTGGCAGGGGATACACATAATGCTTGGTCTGCGGACTTGCATACACAAACAGGTGATTTTGTTGGGGTTGAATTGGCAACCAGCTCTGTGTCTTCACCAGGAATGGAAAAGTACCTCAGTATTCCTTTAGCGCAGTTACAGCAATTTGAAATGGCGTTTACCACACTGATTGATGAATTGAATTATACCAACTTAAATCAGCGTGGTTATTTAAAAGTGAGTTTTACCGCGCAACAAGTTCAAGCAGATTGGATTTTTGTGAGTACCATTAAGGAAAATACATATACTGTGGATGCTACTCGTGGGCATCAAGTGGTATTAAATAACAATTTGATTGATGTGAAAAGCATTCAAAAAAGCGCATAAATTTTCAAGCATAAAAAAAACCGAGTTCATCATATTGACTCGGTTTTTATGAAAATAAATTACATCATGCTGTCCATATAGGCATCTAAATCTTCATATTTATATGTTTTGCACATTTCATTTTCATACTTTAATAACTGTAAGTGCAATTCTAAGTATTGGGTAAGTTGCTGCTGTTGAAACTGATATTGCTCCGAATTTTTATTATAAAATCTCATTTTAAATCTGGCTTTTTTGGCTTGCTTATAAGCCCAAAAGCAAGTTCTGCGAATTTGTTGTAATTGATAAAATTCAGTATCTTTGGTGCTGTCTCGAAATAGATTTTCTTTATAGAACTTCACAAAACCAAAGCTCATTGCAAAGAAAAATAGCAAACCTTGTAAAAGTGTACTTTCAATAAAATATAGGTTCAGTGCTTGTAGAATAATCAATGCGGCAAGTTTAAATGGCGTATTGTTAAGTTGCTGATAAAGATGGGTAGAGCTGTGTTTGATTTGGTTGATAATAATCGGAACAATCAACATAAAAAATAACATAACCGCCAAGGCTGCGATGGCATTGGCTTGAAAAGCATCAAATTGAACAAAATGAATTGAAATATAATGACCTAAGCTGAAGTAAATACTGCAAAAAATCATGATTGATAAAATCCAAGGAATAAACTCCTTGGCTTCATCTAAAAGCCCTTTGGTTTTAATTTGGCTATAAAATAAAAAATTGTATTTAAATGCTTTTGGATATTGTTGTTGTAACTGATTTAAATAGAAGGAAACTTGCTTGTTTTGAATCATATAGGCTTCACTTATTTAAACTGCAATTTAGAGATTAACATAAAAAGCTAATATAAAATTTTAGACATAAAAAAACCAGCTTATCGCTGGGTTTTTTATTACACCATTTTAATGTTGATTAAAATGGTGCCCGAGGCCAGACTCGAACTGGCACGCTTTGTGGGCGGGGGATTTTAAATCCCCTGTGTCTACCGATTTCACCACTCGGGCTTTACAAGATTGGAGGCGGAGGTCGGAATCGAACCGGCGTACACGGAGTTGCAGTCCGCTGCATGACCACTCTGCCACCCCGCCATGTCTTGGTGATGCACATATTAGCAACCTTTGAAAAAAAAACAATACTATATTTCATGCATATGCACATAAATTCAGCATACGAAAGAAAATTGTCTAAATAATCATGTATTATTTGCAAAATTGATTCATATCTACTTTGGAGATGTGCCGTGGCATTGGTATTGGATGGTCGCGCATTAGCGAAACAAATTGAAGCAGACTTGTTGACTCGTGTTGAAGCTTTAAAGGCAAAAACAGGTCGTACCCCAATTTTAGCGACTATTTTAGTGGGTGATGATGGCGCATCTGCGACTTATGTTCGTATGAAAGGAAATGCATGTCGTCGTGTAGGTATGGATTCTTTGAAAGTTGAATTAGGCAAAGAAACCACGACTGAACAATTATTGGCTGAAATCGAAAAATTAAATGCCAATCCTGATGTACATGGTATTTTGTTACAGCATCCAGTACCTGAACAGATTGACGAACGTGCTTGTTTTGATGCGATCTCTTTAGAAAAAGATGTTGATGGTGTGACGTGTCTTGGTTTTGGTCGTATGGCAATGGGTGAAGCAGCATATGGTTCTGCAACTCCTGCGGGCATCATGACCATTCTTAAAGAAAATAAGATTGAGATTGCCGGTAAGCATGCTGTAGTGGTTGGACGTTCAGCAATTTTAGGCAAGCCGATGGCAATGATGTTACTTCAAGCCAATGCTACAGTGACAATCTGTCATTCACGTACCCAAAACCTTGCTGATTTAATCAAACAAGCAGATATCGTTGTGGGTGCAGTAGGTAAAGCAGAGTTGATTCAAAAAGACTGGATCAAACAAGGTGCTGTTGTGGTAGATGCAGGTTTCCATCCTCGTGAGGGTGGTGGTGTTGGTGATATTCAATTGGTTGGAATTGAAGAAGTTGCTTCAGCATATACGCCAGTTCCAGGTGGTGTAGGACCTATGACGATTACTACATTGATTCGTCAAACTGTAGAAGCAGCAGAAAAAGCGTTAGCTTAATCAAATATTGATAGCAAGGCCTTCACCATTGTTTGTAGATGGTGAAGGCTTCTCGAAAATGTCATTTTTGTTTTGGTAAAAGTTGCTTTAATAATAGACTTTGTGACAATCATGTATTCAATATGATGCGATCTGCAATAACAGCAAATTATCGAAGTATATAAGCGTCAACAACCTTAGTGTATTTGCGAAGTATTAGAATAATCATTTTGGTTATACATTTATGAGTTGTACTTTACAATTTCCTAAAGCCCCATCACATTTACTCAAAGCCTTGCATGAGGTGATTCCTCAATGCCAGCTACTCGCTCAGCAGTTACCTGAGACTCCGATTTCATTGTGGTTGATTCCACCGGTTTTTCCGACTGATCGTTTAGATGATGAAGTGATTCGTCGTATTTGGAATGACACACCATATTGGATCTTTTGTTGGGCATCTGGTTTGGCGATGGCACAATGGCTATTGGCTGAGCCACATCATGTTAAAGATAAGGTGGTTCTCGATTTTGGCGCTGGGTCAGGTGTGGTCGCGATTGCTGCCAAATTAGCGGGTGCCAAGCGTGTGATTTGTTGTGACATTGACCAAGTGAGTTTAGATGCTTGTCGTGAAAATGCCGCACTAAATGAGGTAGAGCTGGAATATCTAGATGATTTATATAAAGCAGAACAGGTGGATGTATTGCTCGCCGCAGATGTTTTATATGATCAATCTAATCGCTTTTTCTTAGATGAATTTTTAAAGTTTGCCCCTGAAGTATGGGTAGCGGACAGTCGGGTCAAAAACTTTAGTCATCCGAATTATCAAAAATTGGATGAACGAAGTGCAACGACATGGCCTGATTTAGATGAAGCCAAAGAGTTTCGAAATGTGAGTTTTTATAAGACGCTATAAAAGCGTCTTATTTTTTGAAAATTTATTATGATTGGGTGTATTAAGAACAGGTATAACGTACAACATGCAAGGTGCTTGGACGAGTTTCAAGTGCTTGACGCGTTGCATAATCCTCACTGTTGTTTAGATTCGGAGTATTTGAAAGTCCAAAAGAGGTTCGACTATGCCCAAGTTGAACACCAGCTTGATTTTGTGCAGTTTGCGGGTTGATGATTTCATTGATACTAAGAACAGAAATTTTATAGGTTTTATTTGCACCTAAAACTTTTTGACATGCACGTTGTAACTTACTGGCATCTAAATCACGGTCAGCGCGACCAGAAAGTGTATATGCCAATGTTGCGCTATTGCTTGACTGACTTTCGATTTGGTAGCCTGTCATCCCATTATATTGACGCGGTGTTGTTTGGCACGCCGATAAAGCTAAAACCATTAATCCTAAACCTGCACAGGTGATTATTTTCATCTTTTAAAGTCCCAGCTTTTTGAATTATTTTTAGTATGCCATAGCTTTGTGATTTTCTCGATGATTGAATTGTTCAAATCAAAACAGCTTTCTAATTTTCATAAGAAAGCTGTTTTAACCCATCTAAGCTACTTTTGGATTCTGATTAATCATCTGTGATTAAGCTATTTTTCTTAGTATCTTTCATAAAGATATAAGTAATTAAAGATAGACCAATCATAAATGTGATGTAGTAGAAGAAATAGTTTTCGTGACCTGCATTTTTAAAACTTAATGCCACTAATTCAGCTGTACCACCAAAGATTGTATTTGCTAAAGCGTATGGTAACGCAACACCCAGAGCGCGAATGTGAGCAGGGAACAGTTCTGCTTTAACTACCGCATTAATTGCAGTATAGCCAGTTACAATCACCATGCCGCTCATACATAAGAAAAATGCAGTTTTAGGGTCTGTGGTTGAACCAAGCCCATTGAAAATAGGGATGGTAAATAGAACACCTAAAACACCAAAGGTGATCATAATCGGTTTACGACCAATTTTATCTGAAAGTGCGCCAACAGCAGGTTGAATCAACATGAAGACAAAGATCGCTGCCGTGGTAATTTCTGTTGCTGTGGTCTTTTCAAAGCCAGAGGTATTGACCAAATATTTTTGCAAATAGGTGGTAAATGTGTTGAATGCTAGCGTTCCACCTGCGGTCAACATAATCACTGTGAATGCTTGTTTAGGGTATTTGGTAAATAAAGCCAAAGCCCCCGATTTTTCACCACCATTTTTGGCATGTTCTTGCGCTTGTTTAGCTGATTCAGTTTCAACTAAGCCACGACGAATCCAGAATACAACAATGGCTAACAAAGCGCCGATAAAGAATGGAATACGCCATCCCCATGCATGCAAGGCATTTTCTGAAAGTGTATGTTGGAGGATAATCAATACACAAAGTGCCAACAACTGTCCTGAAATCAAGGTGACATATTGAAAGCTAGAGAAGAAACCACGATGATTTTTTCCTGCCATTTCAGTTAAATATGTCGCACTTGAACCATATTCACCACCGACACTTAAGCCCTGTAAGAGACGAGCAAAGAGTAGAAGCGCTGGAGCAAGCATACCCACAGAATCATAAGACGGTGCACAAGCGATAATTAAAGAACCGACACACATCAATGATACAGAAAGCGTTAAACCAGCTTTACGACCTTTACGATCGGCATAAATTCCCATAATCCAAGCGCCAATCGGGCGCATTAAAAAACCTAAAGCAAAAACAGCAGCAGCTTGGAGAAGCTTGACTGTTTCATTACCTTCTGGAAAGAACACTGGTGCAAAGTAGAGCGTAAATGCGGCGTAGACATACCAGTCATACCATTCAACTAGGTTACCAGCTGAGCCACCAAGTATAGATTTGAAACGAGTTTTTCTATCAAGTTGCGAAGGAGCAACCTGAGGTGATGAATTGGACAAGGCAATTCTCCAAAAGAATATGCAAAACATAGCCTGTTTAGGGTTCATTTGGGGTGAAAATCTAAACAGAAAAATCAAAAAGAGAGAATTTCAATCAGTACTGCGGAGAGATACAAATCATTACACAGCTCGTTATACGCAAGAATGAAGGTTGTCCTTATTAGACTTTGGTCGTATGCCTTTTTTATGTTCAGGATCAATAATTATTTAAGAATGGCTAAAATAAAGAATAATTTTTTTAAAACAATTATTTAATTTTAAATAGTTTAATGGGTGGCTGTTTTTAGTACAGATAAAGTGTTGGGTGGAAATGAGTCAAATGTGTGAAAATTACTCAAATAAAAAAACGATCAGTATTGAGAATTAAGATTCAAAGCTAGCTGAATAACAAGAACTTATGTAATGTATGTATTTAAATGTTCATTTTCGAAAATAAAACAATAAGGTTTGCATTTATGAATTTCATGATTCGACAACAGCAAATTTTGGAACTGGTTAAACAACGGGGATATATCAGTATTGAAGAAATTGCGCAGATATTTACAGTGACACCGCAAACTGTACGCAGAGATATTAATCAGTTGGCCGATGCTGGATTGTTGCGACGTTATCATGGCGGTGCTGCGATAGACTCAAGTGTGACCAATACTGAATACAGTACACGCATGAGCCATAACGCAGAGGCAAAACAGCGTATTGCAGTTGCTGTGGCAAAAGCTATTCCAGATTATGCTTCTTTATTTATCAATATCGGGACAACGACAGAAGCAATTGCTGTCGCTTTATTGCAACATCGAGGGCTTAAAATTATTACCAATAATCTAAATGTTGCCAAAATCCTAAGTGTAAAAGAAGATTTTGAAGTGCTTATTGCCAGTGGCAAAGTTCGCCCCGATGGCGGGGTCATTGGGCAGGCGACATCTGAATTTTTTAAACAATTCAAAGTGGATTACGCCGTGATTGGCATCAGTGGAATTGATGCAGATGGGACATTATTGGATTTTGATTTTCAGGAAGTTTCAGTCTCTCAAGAAATTATTGCTGGTGCTCGACAGATTTTTTTAGCTGTAGATGATAGTAAATTTGGTCGTCATGCAATGATGCGCATGGGGCATCTTCGAGAAATTGATCGTCTTTTTACCAATCAACAGCCTGCTGAAGCTTATATTCAACAAATCAATGCGGCAGAAGTGAATTTGATTGTGGTTTAGGCTTTATTCAATGACGAGCTTAAATGTCAGTTGCAAATCTATTGATTATCGAATAGACATTGATCAAAAAAGTCTCTATTATTTTCTTAAATGAAAATAAACGAAAATATGTTAAAACTCTTCAATCAAAAGGTGATGTTATGATGCAAATGAACGAACCGCAAACTTGTTATGACATCGTGGTGATTGGAGGAGGAATTAATGGTGTTGGAATTGCCAATGATGCAGTTGGGCGTGGTTTATCGGTCTTGCTTTGTGAAAAAGATGATTTGGCAAGTCATACCTCATCCGCCAGTAGTAAATTGATTCATGGTGGTTTACGTTATTTAGAACATAAGGAATTTCGCTTGGTTCGTGAAGCTTTGGCAGAGCGTGAAGTTTTACTGGCGAAAGCCCCACATATTATTCGTCCAATGCGCTTTATCATGCCTCATCAACCGCACCTTAGACCAGCTTGGCTAATCCGTACGGGTTTATTTTTTTATGATCATTTGGGCAAACGAGAAAAACTGCCAGGATCAAATTTGGTCCAATTCAACCCTGAAACCAGCCCATTAAATAAAGATATTACCCGTGGTTTTGAATACTCCGATTGTGCTGTAGATGATTCTCGTTTGGTGATTCTCAATGCAATGCAGGCACGGGAAAAGGGAGCAAAGATTGTTAGTCAAACACGTTGTATTGCTGCGCAACGTGAAAATGCTGTGTGGACAATCCAACTTGAAAATGAACAAGGGATATATCAAGTTCAAGCCAAAGTATTGGTCAATGCCGCAGGTCCTTGGGTGGCACAATTTATCCAACAGGATTTGAAATTAAAATCACCTTATGGTATTCGTTTGGTTCAAGGGAGCCATATCATTGTGCCAAAAATTTATGCAGGTGATAAAGCCTATATTATGCAAAATGACGATCAGCGAATCGTGTTTGCGATCCCTTATTTAAACCAATACACCATGATTGGAACCACAGATCGTGAATATCATGATGACCCTAATCAAGTTGAAATCACTCAACAAGAAATTGATTATCTTTTAAAAGTATCCAATGATCATTTTAAGACACAACTGAGCCAAAATGATATTGTCAGCACTTTTTCAGGTGTGCGCCCATTGTGTGATGATGAATCTGATAACCCAGCTGCAATTACGCGTGATTATACTTTAGCACTTTCTCAACAACATTCAGGTGAAGCGCCTTTATTGTCGGTTTTTGGTGGCAAGTTGACGACATATCGCAAGCTTGCTGAATCAGCACTTGAGCAACTGAAAAAGTTTTTCCCTGAAATGCAACAATCTTGGACCGCACATGCTTTATTACCTGGTGCAGAAAACTTGGTCTCTGTAGAAGATTTAATCTTGGAGATCCAGACTAAAATCAAAGGCATTGATTTGGAAACAGCAAGTCGCTGGGCACATGCTTATGGCACTTATGTATGGAAGTTTTTAAATTATTCCTCCTCAGTGCATGAGCTTGGGCAAAGTTTTGGGCATGGGCTTTATGCGCAAGAAGTGGATTATTTAGTCGACCAGGAATGGGCAATCACGAGTCAGGATATATTGAGTCGCCGTAGCAAGTTATATCTTGAATTTAAACAGGATGACATTGATCTTTTGGATGCCTACTTGCTTGAGTTACATGAACGTCGATTGCAAAAAGATGTTGCATAATGCAATTTATAAAGCCAATGAATCATGCATTGGCTTTATTGTATTTTGTAGATTCAATTTGAATATTGAAGTTTAAAAATTAAACTTTTAACCTCAAACCATAACTATCCAACTTCAAATACTGAATCCTTTCATCTTGAACATTGTGTTTTATGATTCATTTGGCTGCCGCAATGTAAGCGCATCTTTCATAAATGTTTGTGCACTCATATAAATGAATACGGCACTCAGTAATAAGGTGATTGGAATAATAATCATGGCTTTGTGTAAACCGATGGCACGGAATTGATCCGTAATCCCTGTTGCACCTGATACAGTCATTGCGGCATTTGCATAATGATCAGAAAGTGCGCCAACCAGAAGTGGACCAAATGCGCCACCTAATACATACATGATCGCAAGACATAAACCAAAAGCCATTGCTCTTTGATTGGGTTCGACAACTTCTTGAATAGCAGGGTAGACGGTTGTGTAATAGTTGTACATTGCAAGCCAACCGAGACAAGACAATACTGTAAATAAAACAACAGCTTGGCTTTTCAGCATTAGACTTAATCCAATCATAATCGCCGAGATCAATAAACACAGTGCTCCGAACAATAAACGACCCTTTTTAGATTTTTGATAAATCTTGTCTGCAATGACACCGCCAAGTGTTAAGCCGATTAAACCTGTTATCCCGATAATACATCCTGCAAGTAATGAGCCTTGGATTAAGGTTAAACCAAAATAACGTAGGAACAACGGCACTAGAAATGCGATGCCAGCAGCAATCGCAAGATTTTGCATAATGCCAGAAAGAATAATCCAACGTAGCGTTTTGATTTTTAAAAGGCTTCCTAAGCTGTTTTGCTTTGAAGGTTTTGCTTGATAGTTTTCAACTTCTGCTGCACCTCGTGCAGGTTCTCGAATAAAGAAAAAACAGATGGCTAAGATCAGACCAGGTACAGCCGCAACTATAAAAGGTGCACGCCAACTGTTAAATGCTTGTGCAATCCCACCAACGGTGAAGAAAGCGAGTACCATTCCAACTGGTAAGCCGAGCATAAAAATACCTATTGCTTTGGCACGATGCTGAGGTGGAAATAAATCTCCAATTAAAGAGTTCGCAGCAGGTGCATAACTTGCCTCACCGACACCAACACCTACACGAGCCATGAAAAAAGAGATATAACTCCATGCAAGTGCATTCATGGCGGTAAAGCCACTCCATGCGATTAAACCTATACCGATAATTTTTTTTCTTGAGTTGCGGTCTGCAAGTTTTCCAAAATATAAGCCAGCAATGGCATAGACTAAGGAAAATGCAGCAGCAAGCATTCCTAATTGTTTGTCATTTAGACTATATTCTAATCTGATTGATTCAATGACCACGGCTGGAATTGTACGATCAAAAAAATTCATCGTATTGGCTAGAAACAGTAGAATCAAAATCTTCCATTTGTTGTGGATTAAGCTATTCACGGTAACAACTCCTTTGTTTATTTTTGGAGGATCAAGCGATCCGACTTGATTCGATTTAGAAGTATTGTTTTACGATTGATGGAATTTTTTTAATCACCACTTATTGTTCATATTGTTTAGAAAATCTATATAATATATTTATTAAATGCAAGTGAAATTAAATTGAGTGTTGTTTTTTTAGATAAATGACCAAATAAAGAAAAGGATAGTCATTAGATTTATGATATTTGTGTAGAAATTAAAACAAATAAATAACTCTGTGCCTTATTTGGATATACGCATCATATGGCAGCAATATTTTTTAATACTATACATTTAAGTTTTTGTATTTTATTTATAATACTATCATTTATAAAAATATTAACGTGAAGTGAAAAAGCTTGTGATTACAAATGAAGCGGAAAACTCATAGTTTTTATTGTTCACTTTCCATTGAGGAAACCCAAAAAACAATCCAACAAGTCAACGTTAAACTCTTTTACTTGCTGGATTGATTCACTATATTTTTTAATAAAAAAATCAATAACTTTTCCAGAGGGCGCCTAACTTGAAATCCCATTCACTTGGTGTAATCACCATCCGTCCTGCATTTGGTGTCAACGTGATTTCACTGAAAAAAACATCATCTCCAGCCAATAAAAAGTCGATACGACTATAACCATGTTTAAAGCAAAGGTCTTGAGAAAGTTGCAGCATTTTGCTTAAACTTTTCGGTTGAGCTAAGCCTAAGGGGCTATTATTCTTTAAGTCAACTGTAAAGGGTTGTAGTATCCAAGAAGTATCATAAATATTTGAATAATCAATGCCTTGACTATCTTGAACATCGACTTCTATATATCTAGGTTGACCTTCGAAACAATGTACTCGACTGGTGGTAATCGTTAACTGGCTATTTGGATCTGTCCATAATTCAACAAACTCTTCAGCCAGAATCAACGGTGTAATATTTTTATAATGCCATTCTCTTTTTTTAAAATACATATTTTGTTTTAAATGATGCTTTAATTTTAGTTCTGCATTTTTAATATCAAATTGACTTTTATCATGGCACACGATTGCGCTACCGCTATCATGATTGCACTTTAAAACAAATTTAGACGGGAGTTTATTAAACTCAATTTCGCTAAAGCATTTGTATACACCAAGTAAAGGTACAAAATGTGAGCAACAAATTTTATCTGAAATAATTTCTCTCACTGTCAACTTGTCAGCAAGTTTTGTATGCAGAGGCGCTCTTTCATAGATCATGCGCGCAGTTACTTTTTCATTAAAACTTTCCGGTTTATCAAAGTCAGGTGTGTAACCTAATTTATTAATAAATCTTTTTGTAAGGTATTTCTTGTCAGAGACAAATTTAGTTCTAATGACTTTCGCTGTATAGATAATATTTTCAATCATGGGAAAGAATAAAAAAATAAAGAAATGAATTTTTCAATTATAGAGGAAATATGGATTTTTTGTATTACAAAAATATCATATTGTGGATTTAACGCAAAATATTACATTTAGAATACAAATGGCTTTATTTTAATCGGTTATTCCGTTTAAGTTATTTTTTAGTTGCATGCGATAGCGACTCGAAATTAAAAGAGCATGCTGCTCGAATCCTTGATTCCTTGAATTCATCACAATGATTATAGATTGAATGCAAAAAGACCGCTCGAAAGCGGTCTCTTGAATGCTTAATTTTAAATTAAGCTGATTTTTTTACAGCCTCTAAAAGCTCGTTTTGACGATTTTTAAGTGCTGCAGGTAAACGGTCACCTAACTTGTTAAACAGTTCAGTATGACTTTCAATCTCTTTGATCCATTGATCTTTATCTTGAGATGTTACAAGATCAAATTGCGCTTTAGTAAAGTCAGAACCTGTCCAGTTCAATTGCTCAAATGTTGGCACTAAGCCAATCGGTGTTTCAACTGCATCTGCACGACCTTCACAACGGTCAATGATCCACTCAAGCACACGCATGTTTTGACCGAAACCAGGCCATACAAAGTTGCCTTCAGCATCACGACGGAACCAGTTTACGTTGTAAATACCTGGTAATTTGTTGCCGGCAGCTTTTGCTTTCGCACCTACTTCTTCACCCAGTTCTAACCAGTGAGCGAAGTAATCCGCCATGTTGTAACCAGCAAATGGCAACATCGCAAATGGATCACGGCGAACAACACCTTGTTGACCTACTGCCGCAGCAGTTGTTTCAGAACCCATTGTTGCTGCTTTATATACACCATCTACCCAGTCGAATGCTTCTGAGATTAAAGGTACTGTATCCGCACGACGTCCACCGAAAATGAATGCAGAGATTGGAACACCAGCTGGATTTTCCCAATCAGCATCAATAGAAGGGCATTGACCCGCTGCTACAGTGAAACGTGCATTTGGATGAGCTGCTTTTTCACCAGCAACATGTGGTTGACCTTTCCAGTTGGTTAAGTTTGCAGGTGCTTCTTTTGTTAAGCCTTCCCACCAAACTTCGCCATTGTCAGTCACCGCAACGTTGGTATAAATCACATCTTTGTGAAGTGTTGCCATACAGTTTGGATTGGTTTTGGTATTTGTTCCTGGTGCTACACCAAAGAAACCAGCTTCTGGGTTGATTGCATATAAGCGACCATCTTCACCTGGTTTAATCCAAGCAATATCATCACCTACAGTTTCAATCTTCCAACCTTCATAACCTGCTGGTGGAATAAGCATCGCAAAGTTGGTTTTACCACATGCAGAAGGGAATGCTGCTGCGATGTAGTGTTTTTCACCTTGAGGATTTGTCACACCAAGGATAAGCATATGTTCAGCTAACCAACCTTGTTGACGACCCATAGAAGATGCGATACGTAAAGCAAGACATTTTTTACCTAATAATGCATTACCGCCGTAACCTGAACCATAAGACCAGATTTCACGTGTTTCTGGATAATGCACGATGTATTTTTCTGGGTTGCAAGGCCAAGCAACATCTTTTTGACCTTCTGCAAGAGGCGCACCTACTGTATGTACGCAAGGAATAAAGTCACCATCTGTGCCAAGTACGTCATAAACAGCTTTACCCATACGAGCCATTTTACGCATACTTACAGCAACATAAGGAGAATCAGTAATTTCAATACCGATGTGTGCAATGTGAGAACCTAATGGACCCATTGAGAATGGAACCACATACATTGTGCGGCCTTTCATTGCGCCATCAAACAAACCGTTAAGACGAGCACGCATTTCAGCAGGAGCTTCCCAGTTGTTAGTCGCACCAGCATCTTCTTGTTTTTCAGAACAGATGAATGTACGACCTTCAACACGAGCTACGTCAGACGGATCAGAATTCGCTAAATAAGAACCAGGATGTTTTTCTTGGTTCAATGCTTGCATAGTGCCGTTAGCGATCATCAAGTCGATATAACGTTGATTCTCTTCTTCGCTTCCGTCACACCATTCAATTTTTGCAGGTTTAGTCAATTTAGCAATTTCTTCAACCCAGGCAATGAGCTTAGGATGACGAACGAATTCTGGTGCGTTCACTTGGGTCATGGTGAGGCCTATCTAAAATATGTACAATTTTGTGTACAAATAACAACCTGAATGAAGTGGTACAACATTCAAATTTAAGTAAGAAAAAAAGTGGACGTATTAAAACATATATTCATAAAAAAAATAAGACTAAAGGCTTAAAAGATGCTTAACCTAAGGGGTGGTGTAAGTGATTGATTTTTAGTGTTTAAGCGGAATTATTGGTTGATATTTAACACTATTTAATAAAGCAATGAGTAATATTTTTATTGTAAATAATAATAATTAACAATAACTTGAAAATAAGAAGCTGTAAAAAATTATTATTGATTTAATAAATGGGTATAATTCGAATTTTACATAAAGGTGCTTTTATTTGCTTAGAAAATCGACGAAATTAGAGCAAATACTTCACAATAATCAAACTTATGGATACAGATTTAAAGCCTCTTTCGATGATTTACAATGAAAAATCAGGTTTTCATGCAAATCACAAAGATGAGGTTTACGAAAAACTCATGACCATCTGGACCACACATGGTTTTGAAATACAGGTTTTTGATATCAGTACAGAAGGCGATATTCAGACCTTAATGAAAAAAATCTATCAACGACATGCACAATATTCAAAACCCGGGGTTATTGTTGCGGCAGGTGGTGATGGTACGTTGAATGCTGTTGCATCGCAAATGCTTCATCAAAATATTCCGATGGGTATTTTGCCATTAGGCACATTTAATTATGTAGCACGTGCCTTGAATATTCCATTGAATCTGCTTGAGGCAGCTCATGTTATTGCGACAGGAGAACCTCGTGCATCCCACATCGCATGTATCAATGATCAAATTTATTTAAACAATGCCAGTTTGGGTTTGTATCCGTTATTCATCAAAAAAAGAGAGGATTACAATCGGCGTTTTGGACGTTTTGCTTTAAATGCATATACTTCAGGCTTGGATGTACTGATTCGAGACCGCAAAGAACTCAAACTCGAAATTGAGGTGGATGGACAAAAATATCCAGTCAAAACACCTTTAATCTTTTTTGGAAATAATCAACTACAACTTAAAGAATTAAATTTACGAATTTCCAAATGTGCAGAAGTGGGAGAGATCGCAGGGGTGGTGATCGCAAAAGGGGATAAGGTCACTTTATTTAAAACACTATTTCAGACCATTCGAGGAAAATTAGAAAAAGCATCAGATGTGTATAGCTTTGGTGCAGATAAAGTGATTGTGTATTCGAAAAAGCCTAAACTAACGGTTGCGATTGATGGAGAAATTGTGTCAATGGATACACCTTTGAACTTACATGTTGAAAAAAATGCTTTAAATATTATGGTACCTGCGCATGCTACTACATCTATCTGATCTGCATTTTGGAACAGAGCGTCAAGCATGTATACAGGCGATTCAGCGGTTTTGTGCACAGCATCAACCAGAAGTTGTAGTGGTGAGTGGAGATCTGACTCAACGTGCTAAATTTAAAGAGTTTTATGCGTGTAAGCAATTTTTAGAATCTTTAAAAACGCCATATTTTGTTGTCCCAGGTAATCATGATATTCCGCTTTATCATGTATGGAACAGGGCATTTCGACCTTTTGGTCTGTATCAATTATTTTTTGGCAGTTTAGAGCGGACATTGTTGACTCAGCATTTTTATTTGATTGGTATGAACAGTATTCGCCGTCGCTATCATACACGCGGGCATATCTCATTCGAACAGATAGAAAGCGTCAATCAATTGTTGATGGATGCACCAGACAATAAATTAAAAATTATTGTCAGTCATCAACCTTTTTATACTTCGAATGAAGATCATCATTTAAAAGATTGTCCTGCATTAGGGCAATTTGCGATTAAAGAATGGGGACAGCATCAGCTCTATGCCTTATTGCACGGTCATTTACATCTTGTTGCTGTCTATGATTTAAACCAAGCATTTAATTTAAATCTATCTCATCCCGTCTATGAAGTGCATGCAGGTACTGCTGTGTCTCGTCGTTTGCATAAAAAAATCCCAAATAGTTTTAATGTGATTCATGAAAACGGTACATTTCAACACTATTTTTTTGATGAACAATTACAAGAATTTATTGCGCAATAATGAGAAAATCGGTTGAATTTTTTGACAATCTGACGTGAATGAATAAAAAAAATACAAATTAAATAAATTTTTTTTAATTTTCCCCTTGAAGCGTTTATTTCCATCCCCACAAATGTGACATACAAATATTTTGTCGATGACCTAGGAATAAGAAGTCATCTTCCCTGAGTAATCAATGACATTTAGACGATGTCTATGGAGTTTTATATGAGCAACATTCGTCCATTACATGATCGCGTAGTTATTCGTCGTGTTGAAGAGGAAACAAAAACTGCTGGCGGTATTTTACTTCCAGGTTCTGCAGCTGAAAAACCAGCACAAGGTGAAATCATTGCTGTAGGAAATGGTCAAATCACTGACAATGGTGTGCGTGCATTAGACGTTAAAGTTGGTGATAAAGTATTGTTCGGTACTTATGCAGGTACAACTGTAAAAGTAAGCGGTGAAGAACTTTTAATTATGAAAGAATCTGACATTTTAGCGGTACTTGAAGGTTAATTCAGACCGAGATGGTGTGTTGTTTTTGATCAATTAAAAACAATATGCCTCATCCACTTTTAAATTAGATGGTTAAAGAATAAAGATTATTGGAGTTAAGCATGTCAGCTAAAGACGTAAAATTTGGTGATTCAGCTCGTTCAAAAATGATTGCGGGCGTAAATGTACTTGCAGATGCAGTTAAAGTAACTTTAGGTCCTAAAGGTCGTAACGTTGTTATTGATCGTTCTTTTGGTGCGCCACACATCACCAAAGATGGTGTAACTGTAGCAAAAGAAATTTCGTTGAAAGACAAATTTGAAAACATGGGTGCACAATTGGTTCGTGAAGTTTCTTCAAAAACCAATGATATCGCAGGTGATGGTACTACAACAGCAACTGTACTTGCTCAAGCAATTTTAAATGAAGGGATCAAATCTGTAACTGCAGGTATGAACCCAATGGATTTAAAACGCGGTATTGATCTTGCTGTTAAAGCTGTTGTTGAAAATATCAAAGCAACGGCTAAACCAGCTTCTGATACCAAAGCGATTGAACAAGTTGGTTCGATTTCTGCAAACTCTGACGAAACTGTGGGTAAATTAATTGCACAGGCGATGGAGCGTGTTGGTAAAGAAGGCGTAATCACAGTTGAAGAAGGTTCAGGATTCGAAGACGCACTTGACGTTGTAGAAGGTATGCAATTTGACCGTGGTTATATCAGCCCGTATTTTGCAAACAAACAAGATACTTTGACAGCTGAACTCGAAAATCCATTCATCCTTCTTGTTGATAAAAAAATCAGCAACATCCGTGAATTGATTACAGTTTTAGAAGCTGTTGCGAAAACAGGTAAGCCACTTCTTATCATTGCTGAAGATGTTGAAGGTGAAGCACTTGCAACACTTGTTGTGAACAACATGCGTGGCATCATCAAAGTGTGTGCTGTTAAAGCACCTGGTTTTGGTGACCGTCGTAAAGCAATGCTTCAAGATATTGCGATCTTGACTGGCGCTACTGTAATTTCTGAAGAAGTGGGTATGTCGTTAGAGCAAGCTTCTCTTCAAGATTTAGGCACTGCGCACAAAATCACAGTATCTAAAGAAAATACAGTGATCGTAGACGGTGCTGGTGATGCAAATCAAATTGCTGAACGTGTTACTCAAATCCGTGCACAAATCGAAGAATCAACTTCTGAATACGATAAAGAGAAACTACAAGAGCGTGTTGCTAAATTAGCAGGCGGTGTTGCTGTAATCAAAATCGGTGCTGCAACAGAAGTTGAAATGAAAGAGAAAAAAGACCGTGTAGACGATGCACTTCATGCAACTCGTGCTGCGGTTGAAGAAGGTGTTGTTGCAGGTGGTGGTGTTGCACTTGTACGTGCTGCTAAAGCGCTAGACGGTGTTGTTGGTGCAAATGATGACCAAACTGTAGGTGTAAATATCCTTCGTCGTGCGATTGAAGCACCACTTCGTCAAATTGTTTCTAATGCAGGCGATGAGCCTTCTGTAGTGATCAATGCTGTGAAAAATGGCGAAGGTAACTTTGGTTACAACGCTGCAACTTCACAATATGGCGACATGTTAGAAATGGGTATCCTTGATCCAGCAAAAGTAACACGATCTGCACTTGAACATGCTGCTTCTGTTGCTGGTTTAATGTTAACAACTGAATGCATGATCACAGATATTCCTGAAGATAAACCTGCTATGCCTGATATGGGCGGAATGGGTGGTATGGGCGGAATGATGTAAGTCATTCTGATCTCAGATCATAAAAAATCCCCGCCCTTGTGCGGGGATTTTTTATGATCAGGGTGAGGTTTTGAATGAGGTTTGAATTTATTGGTTAAATAAAAATAGATACTGATGATTTATAAAAATAGTAGAGTTTAGTTGTCTGCTTAAATCAATAATGGTATTTGGGTGTTGATCAAACATACATATCGAGAATGCTTTATTTTTATATAAAGGTTTAAAAATTACCTAAAAAGAATAATCACCCAAGTAAAGAAAATAATGGATTGCGCTACAAATTGAGCCGCACTTCCCATGTCTTTTGCATTCTTGGAAAGCGGGTGGCGTTCTAAAGATACTCGGTCAACCACAGCTTCAAGTGCTGAATTAAACAACTCAACAATGATTGCCAGTAAACATACCCCAATCATCAAGGCTTGTTCAACTGAGCTCACATTAAGAAAAAAAGTAATTGGGATTAATATTAGATTAATCCAAACGATCTGACGAAAAGCAGCTTCATTTTGATAAGCAGCTTTAAAACCCGCTAAAGAATAACCCGTAGCATTAAGAATGCGTTTAAAACCTGTTGTACCCTTAAATGGAGAATAATCACTCATAAATCAAAGCTGCTATATTTTTGAACAAGTGTATTATTTTAAACTTAAATGGGTATTAATTTTAAGCAAAAAATGCTCAGTTTAGAAAAAATAAAGCAAGCGATTGAAACGATTGCTTTATTTTAGTTGAATCTTAAAGTGTTATTTTAGAATAGGATTTGCTTTCCAGTAGGCATCTAGTGCTTTACGTCCCAAACCAGGGTCATCTGTAAATAGTCCATCAACTCCAGCTTTAAAATACATTTCATATTCTTTGTTGGCACCTGTTTCACAACGTTTTGCAGCATCTGCTTCTGCGCTACTACATTTTAAATTTGCTGCCAAAAAGTTATTTTCAGGTCGGAAAGTATAAGGATGCACTTTTAAGTTAACTGCATGCGCATCTGCAACAAAAGAAGATGGTGCAGTATAGCTATCATTAAAGATATAAGGTTTCCATGGACCTACGCCATCGGCATAGGTTGAGACTGTTTTTAAACCTTGTGCTGTTGCCATATCGCCATAAGTTGTTTTCAGACCTTGCGCAACATAATCTGCTGGGCTTGCTTTTTTGTCATCATAGAGCTGAATAATTTTGGCATGCTTTAATGTCTTGTAAAGTGTTAATTGTTCTTTAAAGTATTTGAGATTACTGACTTCAAAAGATTGTAAATAAATTGGGGCAATTTCGCGTGTGTATTGATATTTCGCTAAAGTTTTCAATACAGGATCTTCCATACTTAAATTGAGCTTTTGAAAATAAGTTGGATGTTTGGTTTCGATATACAAGCCAATAATTTTTCCTGTTTTTTTGTATTTATTTTCTGCAAGTTCGATAATCTGTTCAAGGGTAGGAATATTAAATTGATCATTATATTGCGTATTGTTTGGGCGTAATGCTGGAATTCTTTCACGTGCTTTAATCAAATTTAATTCACTTACGTTGAAGTCTTCAGTAAACCAACCTGTTAAAGACACCCCATCAATAATTTTAGTTTTTTTGCGATCTGCAAATTGGGCTAAGGTGCTGACATTGGTGGTACCGCCAATTTCATTTTCATGACGTGCGACTAAAATACCATCTTTGGTTGAGACGAGATCAGGTTCAATAAAATCTGCACCATCGTCAATGGCTTTTTGATAACTTTCAAGTGTGTGTTCTGGACGTAAAGCACTTGCACCACGATGCCCCACGATAATAATCTTAGGTTCTTTATAATCAGGTGTTGTAACAATATTTGTTTTATCATCATTACATGCAGTTAAAAATAATATACTACTGCTGATGATCCATGCTTTTTTATTCATATTTCACTCAAATTATTGTGTTGAAATCAATCCTAGTCTATGGGGTTAAATTGACATTGTGATGACATAAGAAGATAAATGAGCAACTTATTTATCATGATGGATCACCTAGGATTCAGTAATCTCCACAGTTTCTCCATATTCAGTCTGATCATTCGGATTTCTGTTATTTTTTCTTGAGTTTTCGATCTAAGTCACAGAATATCAATATAAACGGAATTTAATGTTCAGCATGATCTTAACCACAATCACTTGACACTGAAGCAAAACTGATGCTCTCTAAATTTTTTATTCAACGTCCTATTTTTGCCTGTGTCCTTGCGATTATCGTTATGGCTTTAGGTGTTTTTTCGGTCGTCAATTTACCGATTGAACGCTATCCAGATATTGCTCCACCGCGTATTACCATTTCCACCACATATACAGGGGCAGATGCTGAAACTGTTGAAGAAAGTGTTACTCAGGTTTTAGAGCAACAAATTAAAGGGATTGATCATCTTTTGTATTTCAGCTCAAGCAGTGACTCGTCTGGACGTGCTCGAATCAGTATCAGCTTCGAAAATGGGACTGATCCAGATACTGCCCAGGTTCAAGTACAAAACAGTATTAATGGGGTGTTGAACAGATTACCAGATGATGTGCAACGCCAAGGCGTAACAGTGAACAAATCACTGGGCGATACTTTTATGGTAGTGGGTCTGTATGATGAAACTGGTAAAAGCAATAATATTGAATTAGGAGATTATCTTTCCACGCATATAGAACAAGAATTATCTCGTATTGAGGGTATTGGAGAGGTAGATGTATTTGGTTCGCAGTATGCAATGCGAATCTGGCTTAATCCAAATTTACTGCGACAGTATCAGCTGATGCCAAGCGATATTCGTAGCGCAATTGAAGCGCAGAATACACAGGTTGCTGCAGGTGGTGTTGGCGATTTGCCCGTTGCTTCAGATCAATATTTAAATGCAAAAGTGACCGCAGGCTCTCGTTTAAGAACTGTAGAAGAATTTAAAAATATTATTGTGAAATCCAATACTGATGGAAGCTATGTTTATTTAAAAGATGTTGCACGCGTTGAATTAGGCGCTGAAAATTATCAATCATTTAATACCATCAATGGCTATCCATCATCAGGGATGGGCATTTCTTTATCTTCCGGTGCCAACGCCTTAGCGACATCGGCATTGATTAAAGCAGAATTAGCCAAGATTTCTGAAAAGCTCCCACAAGGTTATAAGATTGTTTATCCACGAGATAACACACCGTTTGTTCAAGAGTCGATAAAAGAAGTTGTTAAAACATTGTTTGAAGCGATCGTTTTGGTTGTTTTGGTGATGTTTATTTTCCTACAAAGTTGGCGTGCCACACTCATTCCAACCATTACCGTACCGATCGTTATTTTAGGGACGTTTGCAGTACTGTTTGCACTGGGGATGAGTATTAATACACTGACCTTGTTTGCTTTAGTGTTGGCAATCGGCTTGCTGGTGGATGATGCCATCGTTGTCGTTGAAAATGTAGAGCGCTTGATGCATGAACAGGGCTTAACCGCAAAGCAAGCTTCTATTGAATCAATGCAAGAAATGACCGGCGCTTTGATTGGGATCACAGTCGTATTGACTGCTGTATTTATTCCAATGGCATTTTTTACTGGGTCGACTGGTGTAATTTACCGGCAGTTTTCAATCACATTGGTTGCAGCAATGGCATTGTCATTGGTGGTTGCATTGGTACTGACACCTGCATTATGTGCAATTATTTTAAAACCTAATCCTCAACCTATGCGTTGGGCGACTTGGTTTAACACCAAACTTGAAAACTTAAAACAGCGTTATATCAGACTTATTCAAAAAACTTTGAATTTAAAATGGGTGATTTTGACATTATTTTTCGGTTTAACTGTCGTTTTTGCACTTTTTTATCGTGCTTTACCCACCAGTTTTATTCCGAGTGAAGACCAAGGAATGCTCAGTGTACAGTTCCGTTTAGCAGATGGTGCACCGATGTCGAGTAGTCAGGTTGTTGGTGAAAATATACGCAAATACTTTTTGGAAAAAGAAAAGCAGAATGTCGATATTGTTCTGATTCGTTATGGTCGTAATTTCTCTGGTACAGGACAAAACCTAGGTACAGGTTTCGTTGCGCTCAAACATTGGGATGATCGTTCTGGTTCAGAAAATTCTGCGCAAGCGATTCGTGAGCGTGCGGTAAAGTATTTTAACAAGAATCCAAATGCTCGGATTACAGTGAGTTTGCCTGCTTCTGTGAATGGTTTGGGTGATAGTGATAGTTTAGAGTTTTGGATTCAGGATGTGAATGGTCAAGGGCGGAAATACCTTGATCAGCAGTTTAATGTTTTACAAACTCAAGCGAAACAATTCCTAACTTTTGAAAATTTAGATAAGAAGTCCAATCCAGACAAATCCAAGTTAAAAATTCATATTGATCAAAAACGGGCATTGGCAAATGGTTTAAGTCAAACAGCGATTAATAGTACCTTGTCAGCTGCATGGGGTGGTTCTTATGTAAATGACTTTATAGATCGTGGTCGTATTAAACGTGTCATGATGCAGGGTGATGCTGAGTTCCGCTCAAAACCTGAAGATTTAGAGGTATGGACTGTTCGTAATGCACAAAATCAAATGATTCCATTCAGTAATTTTTCGACCATTGCTTGGGAAGGTGGACCTGATGTCGTGAACCGCTTCCAAGGCTATACAGCCTTGCAAATGGAAGCCAATACCGCGCCACATACCAGTTCTGGTCAGGCAATGAATGATATTCAGAAGTTGATTAGCCAACAACAGGGGATTGATGTCGCTTGGAGTGGTTTATCATTTGAAGAACAGAAATCCAGTAGCCAAGCATGGTTACTGTACTTAATCTCAATTGGATTCATTTTTCTATGTTTGGCTGCATTATATGAAAGCTGGTCTATTCCAACGGCTGTGATTGCTGCGATTCCTTTAGGGATTGGAGGAAATATTATTTTTAGTCAATTGGCAGGGTTCCCTAATGACATTTACTTTCAGATCGCTTTGCTGACGACAATTGGTCTGTCGTGTAAAAATGCTATTCTCATCGTCGAATTTGCAGCATTGGCGCAAGAAAAAGGCAAAACAGCGGTTGCAGCAGCACTCGAAGGTGCAGGATTACGTTTACGTCCAATTTTGATGACTTCATTGGCATTCGGTGCTGGGGTAATCCCTTTAGTGCTTGCTTTCGGTGCAGGCGCTGCAAGCCGCCAAGAAATTGGCGTAAGTGTACTGGGTGGTGTGATCTTTGGAACAGTTTTGGTGTTGCTGTTTATCCCATTTATGTATGTGCTGATTCGAAGCATTTTTAAGTCTAAAGTATCAACTGAATCGTAAAAGCATGATTTTAAAATTGAGCTATGTTCTAGATCTCTGCGCTTGTAAATCAATGTATCCATGAGTATACGCAGACGAGGTTAAACCAACTCTGTGTATGATCTAGACGTCACTTGATAAATAGTCAAACTAAAATATATTTTGTTCAAATTAGAAAGTAATTTTAACAACAAAAAAGCGCTTTATTTTCCTAGCATTACAGTCCAGTATTTGTGCAAAAGCGTGATCAACTTTGGATTTTCTTATGCAATTCTCTTTAGAATTAATTTCAAAAATAGAAAAAGCTATTCAAAACCACCAATTTGATGTTATTGAACAACATTTTGATCAAATCAATGACGCTGATATAGCAAAATTGTTGAGTGATTTATCCTTAAGTGAGCAGGTGACATTGGTAGAACATCTGCCCAATGCTGCTTATATTCTTGAATTTTTATCATTAGATCAACAGCTTAAAATTGCTGAACATTTGCCAAAGCAGAACCTGATTCAAGTTCTTTCGCAGATGCATTCAGATGATCAGACGGATTTATTTAAATATTTACCTTATTCATTACAACAGTCTATCTATACTGAACTTAGCCCTGAAATCCAGCAGCAGATTCAACATCTAGCCAAATATCCAGAAGAGTCTGCTGGGGCAATCATGAGTTCAGATTATGTGGCAGTGTCACCAAAACTGAATATTACCCAAGCGATTGAACAAATCAGAAAGATCGCGAAAAATCGTGAAACAGTCTATCTCATCTATGTTGTAGATCCAGATCATAAACTTTTGGGTGTGGCTTCTTTACGTGAATTGATTTTGGCTGATCCTAGTCAAAATATTACGGATGTTATGCGCACAGACTTGATCATGGGGGATGTAAACGAAGACCAAGAAAGTATTGCGGAAAAATTGCATTATTATGATTTTATTGCACTTCCTATTGTCGATCAGCAGCAACGTTTAGTGGGTATTGTGACCTATGATGATGCAATGGATATTGCGACTGAAGAGGCGACAGAAGACTTTTTAAAATCCAGTGCTGTAACTTCTTCTCCTAAAATGAGCATTAAAACAGCACCGATTCATTATCTTTATAAGAAACGTGTGTTTTGGCTGGTCATTTTGGTATTTGGCAGCTTATTGTCTGGTTTTGGTATCGCACATTTTGAAGACATCATTGCCAAGAATATTGTTTTGGTGTTCTTTTTGCCTTTGCTTGTCGGAAGTGGGGGAAATGCTGGCTCTCAATCTGCAACCTTGATGGTTCGAGCTTTGGCAACTGGGGATGTTCATTTAAAAGATTGGTTATATCTGATTGGACGAGAGAGTTTAGTTGGATTATGTTTGGGCGGAACAATGGCGATTGCAGTCTCCATCCTTGGCTATTTTAGAGGGGATGCAATGGTCGCTTTAGTCCTCGCACTGAGTATGATGGGCATTGTATTGATGGGATGCTTAATTGGTATGAGTTTACCGTTCATCTTGAATCGTTTAAAGCTAGATCCAGCAAGCGCCTCGGCACCTTTGGTGACCTCAATCTGTGATGCAACTGGAGTGATTGTTTATTTATGCATTGCCTCAATTATTTTATAAGTATTTTCTGAGTATTTTAATTGGCAATATCTTTTTTCAGTTCTCGGCTGCTTGGGATTTCGGTATAGCGAAATACTTGGTAACCCGCTTGTATCAGCATGGCATCCCGTTGTGCATCGATATGTTCTTTACCAATATGACTCGGATCATCAAGTTCAATAATTGCAATCACTTCAAGTTGTGGGTTAAGCAGTACAAAGTCAGTGACTTTACGATTGAATTTGGAACGTAACTTGAATTGATCACAGTCAATTAAGGCACTAAAAGCAACTTGTGCAAGTACATGGTACTGGGGAAAAGTCTCATTCAAGCGCAAAAACATTTTCTGTTCAAACGGTGTAATCACACGCTTTGCATAATAATGTTGGCGTTGAAATAAATAACGACCAAAGCAGGCAATTAGCAAAGCAATTGTTGCAATACAGCCGATAAATAAAAATAAAGCCTGATAAGAATCAAATGACATAGATCAAACAGTATGCGATAGGCAAGAAAAAACCCACTCAAATCTGAGTGGGTTTTTAGAATTTGGCTCTCCAACCTGGGCTCGAACCAGGGACCTGCGGATTAACAGTCCGTCGCTCTACCGACTGAGCTATTGGAGAATCTGGAACGCATTTTAGGGAGGAAATGCAGATGGGTCAAGGAAAAATTGTTAAATTCATCATAAAAATGCATTATTTGCTAAATATTTGATCATTTTAAATAAAAATAAAGAAATTCATAGATTTGTTTAAAACTTTATTTGACTTCATTCGCGTCAGTGTTTGACTTCAACTTTAGATGAATCAAACCATCTTTGAGCAGGCTTGATTTTTTGCAATCTATTTGTCAGCACTGCTTTACGTTTTATTTATATGTAACCTGAGTTCGATGTAATTAAATCTTCAACTCATTGAAAAATAATAAATCTCTATGGATTTTTGCTACCTTTTCATCCAATTTTAGAATGAGGAGCGTAGCTCCGCAAGCGCAACCATCAATAGCGTTTCATTTCTCTTGATCAATAAAATGAAAGCGATCAATAGATTGTTTGATGATCTAAAGCTTGCACTGCCACGCTTTAGTGCTAAAGTTTAAATTGTTTTGCGTAGGCGATGCCTCACTTTTCAGAGATGAAAAGTGACAAAAATCTTTCGTTGAGCGAGGGGTACATCCTTTACCCCCGCTCAACATGGCGACATCCATGTCGCCTCACGATAGCAAGACCATCTATGATTGAAAAGTACAAAATAAATGAATCATCCAAATCACTTGTATGAATAATCAGGCGGTTTGGATGTATCATCTTTCATCAAGGATTTTTATCGAACTCAGGTTATATGTAGGATTTGTCTTTGAAGTAACATCTAATTTTAAGCATAAAAAAGCCCACTTCATCATGAGTGGGCTTTTTAGAATCTGGCTCTTCCACCTGGGCTCGAACCAGGGACCTGCGGATTAACAGTCCGTCGCTCTACCGACTGAGCTATGGAAGAATAGATGGCTCTCCAACCTGGGCTCGAACCAGGGACCTGCGGATTAACAGTCCGTCGCTCTACCGACTGAGCTATTGGAGAATCTGATGCGCATTTTATGGATGAAAGCCAAAGTGGTCAAGTGAAATTATACCAAAAGCATCTTAAATGTTTTTTTATTGTCCGAATTTAAATAATTTGTATATATATTGATTATTTTTAAAGTTTTCTAAATCTTTTTCAGAGATTAAGCTTTCGTATGCTTGGGGATATTGTTGTAGCTGTAGAATACTTTCAATCCGTTTGGAAGCTTTCTTTCGAGCTAATGTACTAAAAATAATCGCAATTTCTAAGATTTGGTTATTTTTAAAAAGAAAGTTGGAAGACAAGAATAAGTTTTTGACAGGATAAGGTTTTTTTCTCAAAGCATGTTGTTGCATGATTTGATTACTCAAACTTAATTCAAGTTCATAACACATTCCAAAGGAAAAACCGCGATGTTCTTGCTGTATTTTACGCATGCTTAATGCGGAAACTTTTTCATAGTCCACAGTCATGTTGATTGCAGGCATTTGAATTTGGCAAAAATCACTGTGAAAACACAGCTGTGGTCTTCCATATTTGATCAGTAAATACAGTGCAACAAGTTCAAATAATAAAATAAACAGCCACAACAGCAGCACGAAAATAAAAGTAAAGGTGATGTAGTCTGAATGCGCAATATATAGATAACAAGGAATCTGTAGCGTAGTCAGAATGACATAGCCAGCAATGATTTTTATTGGATCTGCTTTTATTGTATATGTCGTATTAATCATGAAAATATAAAAATAGAATAACATAAAAAAGCCATTCTAATCAGAATGGCTCTTTGACAAAATAAAATTATTCAATCTTATTTTTCAACACCAGCTGCTTGACCAGCATATTTTGCATTTGCATAGTCCCAGTTCACTAAGCTTTCTAAGAAAGTTGAAATGTATTTTGGACGAGCATTACGGAAGTCGATGTAATAAGCATGTTCCCAAACATCAATTGTTAATACCGCAACTTTGCCATGAGCAAGTGGAGTATCTGCATTTGATGTTTTAAGAATAGAAAGCTCACCGTTTACTTTGTCAGCAACGAGCCATGCCCAACCTGAACCGAATTGAGTTGTTGCAGCAGCTGCAAACTCTTCAGCAAATTTTTCGTAAGAACCGAAAGCTTCATCAATTTTAGCTGCTAAAGCACCTGTTGCTTTACCACCACCGTTTTTAGCCATACAGTTCCAGTAGAACGTGTGGTTCCAAACTTGAGCAGCATTGTTGAATACGCCTGCTTTAGATGCATCGCCAGCAACAGCAACAATGATCTCTTCTAAAGTTTTACCTTCAAGATCAGTACCCGCGATTAAGTTGTTTAAGTTGACAACATAAGTATTGTGGTGCTTATCGTGATGGTATTCTAAAGTTTCTTTGCTGATGTGCGGCGCAAGATCTTCGTAGCCGTATGGTAGAGCAGGTAAAGTAATGGTTGTCATGTTTTAAATTCCTTGCATTGAGCTGGGTTTTAACATTTAAGTGGCTTTATTGTAATAGATTCTTCGCGCAATAGGGCATGATGTTAAATAACAATACACAATTTATTTCGATTTAATACGTATATAGACAATTAAAAAATACAGTGAAGATTTTCTTGAAAAAGTATCAAGTCATTTTAAAAAAAAAATGAAATGATACTTTTATTGAGGTTAAATTGGATTATTTAACTCAAAGTATTCAGATTCAATATTGAACTGTTCTGCAATCGCTTCGGCTAATTCTTGCACGCCATAACGTTCAGTTGCATGATGACCACATGCATAGTAGTGAACATTCAATTCTTTGGCTTCATAAAAAGTACGTTCACTGACTTCACCTGAGATATAGGCATCACAGTCCATCGCTGCGGCTTTTGCAATATAATCCTGTGCACCTCCAGTGCAAAAACCTACTTTTTGAATCTGGGTTTTTGCTGCATCAAGGTGAATCGTCTCAAAACCTAATTTTGTCGTGAGAAGTTGTTTAAACGTTTCAGGTGAGAGCGGATTTTTTAAATAACCGATATTGCCAATCGGATTGCGTTCATGAGGATCCAAAGCTTCAATATTGTCTAAACCTAATATTTGAGCAATCATCGCATTATTGCCCAATGTTGGATGGGAGTCTAAGGGCAAATGATAGCCGACAAGAGAAATATCATTTTGAATGAGACTTTTGATGCGTTTTCCTCGCATTCCTGTAATTGGGTAAGGTTCACCTTTCCAGAAATATCCATGATGGACCAATAACAGATCCGCTTTTTTTTCAATGGCGGCATCAATTGCATCTTGTGAAGCTGTGACTGCACAAAGAATTTTCTTTACTTCAGATTTTCCTTCAATTTGTAAACCGTTAGGCGCGTAGTCTTTAAATTCATGTGACTTTAAGGTTTGATCACACCACAGAATAATATCTTTAAGTAAAGCCATGAATAACCTTTTATGAAAATAGAGTAATTGAAGAATATCAAAACACATTTTAAACTGTAACTAAAGCTGAACAAAACTCTTTGTATTTTTTATGTTTCTTTATTGAATTGCTTTACAATATACAAATTGCTTTTGCATCAACGAATTAAAAAATTCTTAGAGGAATAAAAACGTGCGGCGTTCATTTACTTGGCTCCCTTGGGTTTTACTAATACTGGTAATTATTTGTTTTGTCGTATGGCAGAAACTTCAACAACCCAAAGCGCCGATTGCAGCGGATGGCGTAAAGATGCCGGCGGAGAAAGTAGAGCCGTTGGTTAATACGTCTAGAACAGGTGGTGTGGTGTCGTACAGTGCTGCTGTTAAAGTTGCAGCGCCTGCGGTGGTCAATATTTTTACCACCCAAAAAGTAAAACAGAATCATCCATTGCTTAATGATCCCGCATTTCGAGAGTTTTTTGGTAATCAGATTCCTGAACAGAATCAAAACCAGAATGAAAATAGCTTGGGGTCTGGGGTGATTGTCCGTCCGGATGGCTACATTTTGACGAATAACCATGTGATTGCGCAAGCAGATCAAATTGTTGTTGCTTTGCAAGATGGACGCCGTGCCGAAGCAACTGTGATTGGAACAGATCCAGATACAGATTTGGCAGTCATTAAAATTGGTTTAAAAGATTTGCCTGTATTGCCGTTTAAATTGAGTGGTAATGAGGTGGGCGATGTTGTCTTGGCAATTGGTAATCCATTTGGGGTGGGGCAAACTGTGACTCAAGGGATTATCTCTGCAACGGGGCGTTCTGATCTTGGAATCAATACTTATGAAGATTTTATTCAAACAGATGCAGCGATTAATCCAGGTAACTCTGGTGGCGCATTGATTGATGTTGCTGGGAATTTGATTGGTGTAAATACTGCAATTTTCTCACAGTCAGGTGGATCTTTAGGCATTGGTTTTGCAATCCCTGCAAAAATTTGCCAGCAAATACTCAATTCGATTTTAAAAGATGGTCGAGTGATTCGTGGTTGGATGGGGATTAGTTTAGTTCCACCGACACAAGAAGATGTGTTACAACCTCGTCAACCTGGTGTAGTTGTTGCCGATGTATTGAAACGAGGTCCAGCGGCAGAAGCAGGAATTAAAGTCGGTGACCGTATTGTGAAAGTCAATAATGAAGACATTACATCGACTTCACATTTGATTAATTATGTCGCTTTACAAGCACCAAATACTGAAATTCAAGTGGAAGTTGTACGTGGCGATCAAAAAGTGAATTTAACAGTTAAAGTGGGTGAACGAAAAGTTGTGAATAATGACTCACAATTTATTCCACTTCCAAAGCGTTAAATTTAATGCATAAAAGCCCTGATATTTCAGGGCTTTTTTTATGTTCTCAAGGTGATCAAAATAGTGCAATAAAAAACAAGTTTTTTCATTAAAGCCAATTTATGGCATGTTGATCACATTGAGCTTTACCAAAACTTCCATTTCGGCTTGTGAGGCCAATTGGCACAAGGATTTGGGAATAAGGTATAAATTTTGACAAATTCGTCTTCTGTAAGTTTGCCGTCATTGTTTTCATCTAGATATTTAAATAGTTTAGTGTTTTTATCTTTGCCTTGAAACTGTCGGTCATCTGGCCAAGGGTATGGGGCAAAGTCTGTAACTTTTAAAAACTCATTGAGTTCAAAGGTATTATTTTTATTTGAATCATAAGTTTTATAAAATCCCTCCCAATCCATGGAAGCAGGTTCACAACCAAAGCTTGCAGTGCTCAATGTACTGAGAGTCATGAGCGTTGCATATATTATTTTATTCATTGTTCTACTCTATTTACATGGTTATGTGAAATATAAATATATCATTCAACTTTTCAAAGCAATTTAATAATCATGATTTTCTGATACTAATGGCTATGACAGAGATCATTATCACTGGTTTGGGTCTCTTTTATTTGGCGAAGATAAACAAAAACCAGCGCCTAAGCGCTGGTTTTGATGAACTAAACATTACCGATTTGATTAGCTTTCTTGTTGGATACCTGCCACTAACCAATCTTGGTTAGAACCCGCAGGTTTTACAAAGTGCCATACTTCAGAGAATGGTGCAGGTAGACTATTTAAATCTTCACTGACTGTACCAGTAAAACGAACACTTACCACATATTGACCATTTTCAGTTGCACTATCGACCACCAATGCATTTAAGTTCGAAAACTCAGCAACATCTTGATCTTGGTTCGCCATGATATCGTTATACATGGACTGATAAAGATCAGGTGTTAAGTAGCGTTGAATTTCTGCAATGTTACTGACAGAGTTCATCGATTGAATATGATTAAAACGTTGGCGTGCCACACGTAGGAAAGCAGCAGGTTCAGTACCATCTGGAAGCTGATTGCCACTTTGCATTGATGCTGCACCAAAAGGCGCTTGAGGCGCAGCACCACCATTGACAGACTGACCAAAAATATTGGTATTGTCTGACTTACGTGCTGTGTTATTTTGACCAAATGGCGCAGATGTAGGACCTGACGTATTTGGTGCATAAGGATTATTGCCCGCTAATTTTTTTTTAGCGCCGAATTTACGGAACAAGAAGAATGCAGCACCCGCGATTAAGATCAACCAAATCCAGCTCGGGATTCCACCTTTTTTCTCTTCTTGCTGAGCTGCTTGTTGTTTGGCTAATTCAGCATCATTGGTCTGAGCTTGTGAATTCCCATTGTTGTTGTCAGCCATTGCATTGGCAGCAATTGCACCCACTGCCGCACCAGCCACACCAGCAGCAACCATTTTACCGACACCAGAGCCTGACTTTTGCTGACCCGCTTGAGCTGGCATTGGTTGTTGAGCAGGCGTAACTTGTCGAGGTTGAGAATAAGACTGACTTGAACTCGAAGAACGGCTCATGCCATGGCTTTTACCACCACCCGCACGTTTTGCTTCGGCTAAAGGTGCTACAGCCAAAGTTGCCATTAAAATACCTGCGATCAAGCCGCGCTGTCGAACTTCCATTGAATGTACCTATTTAAAAATATGTTTATGAGTATGAAAGCAAGATTATGAGGCTTTGCTTTTCATATCTGTATTTATGCAGTCTTTTGACTAGAATTTCAATGTTTTTGAGATTTATTTGTGCATATATTCACATAATCATAACGAATATATTGATGGCTTGATGGATTGGAACTTGTTTTTTCTAATGCATTGAAATAATTGAAAAGTCTTGATTTAAAGATGTTTTATCATATCGGTGGAATTGTTCAATTCAAAAGCATTCAGCCTGATCAATTCTGTATCTTGATTCTCATCGTGATTCTCATCGTGCAGTGAGTTTAACCGTGCAACTGATCGTTAAAACAAACAGCTGCACATTTTTTCTCAATCCAAGTATTTTTAGAGTCAACAGTCAGTGCCTTTGATATGCAACAATATTAACTGACTTAGCAACACAGCGTACTTGCCGATCTCAAGCGACTTCGTCACTCAATTGCATCGCCTCAGTAAGTGCCTCATGTAAACGAGCAACAGCAATCACCTGTACGCCTGCAATTGGTTTTTGTGGAGCATTGCCTCTTGGTACAATGATGTACTTGAAACCGTGTTTAATGGCTTCTTTAAGACGTTCTTGTCCATTGGGAACAGGGCGTATTTCTCCAGATAGCCCCACCTCGCCAAAAACAGCCAATTGTTGAGGCAATGCTTTAGAACGTAGACTGGATGCGCAAGCCAACAGGACCGCCAAATCTGAACCTGTTTCAGTAATCTTTAATCCACCCACAACATTGACATATACATCTTGCCCTGAAGTTTGCACACCACCATGACGATGCATAACGGCAAGTAGCATGTTTAAACGGTTTTGTTCTAGACCGAGTGCGACTCGACGCGGTTGTCCATGTGCATCATCAACCAACGCTTGAACTTCGACCAACAAGGGTCGTGTACCTTCACGACTGATCATGACCACAGAACCTGGGATGGCTTCATCATAACGGCTTAGAAAAATAGCAGATGGGTTTGCAACTTCTTTTAAGCCTTTATCTGTCATACCAAATACGCCCAATTCGTTAACCGCACCAAAACGGTTTTTCACTGCGCGAATCATACGGTAGCGAGAATCTGACTGTCCTTCAAAGTACAATACACAGTCGACCATATGTTCGAGAACTCGCGGTCCGGCGAGTGAACCTTCTTTGGTGACATGACCAACAATGAATAGGGCGGTACCACTATTTTTTGCAAAACGAGTTAAAAGTGCAGCTGATTCACGAATTTGTGATACGCCACCGGGTGCAGACTGTAAGGTTTCGGTATATAAGGTTTGGATAGAATCTAGTATGGCAACAGCCGGACGCAATTGTGCCAAGGTGTCACAGATTCTTTCAACACAGGTTTCAGCCATGACCTGTAATTTATCTGTGGCTAAGTCCAGACGGTTTGCACGTAAGGCGACTTGAGAAAGTGATTCTTCACCTGTGACATAAAGTGCAGAGCTGTTCGCTGCAGCCATGTGGGTTGCTGTTTGCAAAAGAATCGTTGATTTACCAATACCCGGATCACCACCGATCAATACCACCGAACCCGTAACCAAACCGCCACCGAGTACTCGATCGAATTCTCCAATTCCTGTTCCTAAACGCGTTTCATTGGAAACAGTGATTTGATTTAACAGTGTTACATTGGCTGCTTGTCCAGCATATCCCCCTCCCATCGGTTTTGCTCGATGTGATACCACAGGTTCAATACGGACTTCAGTCAGAGAATTCCATTCACCACAGTCTGAACATTGACCTGCCCATTTTGGATGGTCTGTACCACATTGTTCACAACGATAAACAGTTTTGACTTTGCCCATTTTGAGTGCATATACCTTTTCAATGATGTGCTGAATGTACCAATAGCGACATTGAAATACAATTTTTTGCACAACATCTCGCCAAAAACAATTTTGGCACGTAAACTGCAAAATGAAGGAACGGTAAAAATAAGAAAGGTAAGGAATAGTCTATTGACTATTTAATAAGCTAAAAGATGGAAAATCCTAGATAATTAGGCGTATCTATTGAAAAAGGCTTTTTTATTTTTTTTGTTTTAAGCTACTTTTGTAAAACAAATCTGAGAGAAGAATATAACAATGTCAAATGAAAACCTCAGTTCTTCTGCGGAAACAGGTGAACTATCTAGAAGTTTATCAAATCGCCATCTTCAATTAATTGCAATTGGTGGTGCGATTGGGACAGGATTATTTATGGGGTCAGGGAAGACAATCAGTCTTGCAGGACCTTCAATATTATTTATCTACATGATCATTGGTTTGATGGTGTTTTTCGTCATGCGTGCGCTGGGGGAATTGCTACTTTCAAACTTGCAATATAAGTCATTTATCGACTTTTCAACAGATTTAATCGGTCCTTGGGCAGGTTATTTTGTAGGATGGACGTATTGGCTGTGTTGGATCACCATCGGTATCGCAGATTTATCTGCCATTATCTACTATTTACAGTTCTTTAATAACGGCGTGGCATTTACCCCAACAGAAGGAGCAATGATCAGTGTTGCTGCCATTTTCTTTATTCTAGGATTGAACCTCGTCACTGTAAAACTGTTTGGTGAACTCGAATTCTGGTTTGCGTTGATTAAGATTATTGCCATCGTGGTGCTTATTTTAGTCGGCTTCTGGATGATTTTTACGGGCTTTACTTCAGCAGCAACAGGTCAGGTCGCATCATTTACTCATTTATGGGACCATGGTGGAATGTTCCCTAAAGGTTTTGAAGGCTTTTTAGCGGGTTTCCAAATTGCAATTTTTGCCTTTGTTGGGGTAGAACTTGTAGGAACGACAGCTGCGGAAACTAAAGATCCTGAAAAGAATTTACCTAAAGCAGTCAACTCGATTCCAATTCGTATTATTTTCTTCTACGTCTTGGCTTTGGTTATCGTCATGTCTGTGACACCTTGGGATCAAATTGACCCTAAAGTCAGCCCATTTGTAAACTTATTTAGTCAAGCGGGTATTGCTGCAGCAGCGATCATCATGAACTTGGTGGTACTGTCATCAGTTATGTCTTCAATGAATAGCGGTGTGTTTTCAACCAGTCGTATGTTGTTTGGACTTTCTCGTGAAGATCAAGGTCCGAAAGCATTTGGTTTGCTCAATCGCCGTGCTGTTCCAGCCAACGCTTTATATTTCTCTGGCGTGTGTTTGCTGGGTGGTGCTGCATTACAGTATTTCGTACCAAATACAGTTGAAGCGTTTACTTTAGCAACGACACTTTCAACGATTTTATTCATTCTCGTATGGATTATTATTTTGTGGAGTTACTTGGTGTATTACAAAACACGTCCAGAACTTCATGCAAAATCCGTATTTAAATTGCCGGGTGGACCTCTGACTTGCTATGTGGTGATTATTTTCTTCATTGGAACAATTGGTATCCTCGCTTTAGAGCCAGATACTTTGAAATCATTGATGGTCAGCCCAATTTGGTTAATTATCCTTGCGATTGGCTATTTCTGTTTTTATAAGAAAAAACAGTAATTAGCTATTTCAAAGATACTCATAAGAAAACGCCAGTAATGTACTGGCGTTTTTTTTATTCTCATTTTAAGCTTGAGCGCCTGTTATTTTGGTCTATATTTTAGAATCAAGGTATACTGACAAAAATTTTGGAAATAGGTGAGCAGATGCGTTTAGCAATTTGTAGCATCGGTTTAGTTTTAAGTGGTGCCGTTTTAGTAGGCTGTGGTCAATCTGGTAATTTACAGTTAGCCAATAGCCCTGATTATGACAAGCGTGCCAAATACTTGTTGTATTCAAAGAATGACAGTAAATCTGTTCAGACCGAGAAAAAAGCAGTGGATCAGGCTGTTCCAGCAGATCAGTCTGTCCCAGCATCACAAGTGACTTCAAATTAAACCTATTTAAACTTTCATTGAAAGGATACATTCATGAGTTTTTCCCGCATTGATGGGGTATTGCATGCAGAGCAATGTTCTTTAGATCAGCTTGCTATGCAATATGGCACACCACTTTATGTCTATTCAAAAGCGACATTTGAAAAGCATTATTTAGATATGGATAAAGCCTTTAGCTTTATCGATCATCAAATTTGTTTTGCGGTGAAGTCTAACTCTAATCTTGCAGTATTGAATGTATTGGCAAAACTGGGTTGTGGTTTTGATATTGTCACAGGTGGTGAACTTGCACGTGTACTTGCGGCAGGTGGTGATCCATCAAAAATCGTGTTTTCTGGTCTAGGCAAACAAGAAGAAGATATACAAAAAGCGTTGGAAGTGGGCATTGCTTGTTTCAACGTGGAATCACATGCTGAACTTGATCGTATTCAAAATGTTGCGGCACGTTTAGGTCAAAAAGCACCTATTTCTCTACGAGTTAATCCAGATGTTGATGCCAAAACCCATCCTTATATTTCAACAGGGTTGAAAGAAAATAAATTTGGTATTCCTTCTGATGTGGTTTTTGAAACCTATCAATATGCAGCGTCTTTGCCAAATTTAGATGTGGTTGGAATTGATTGTCACATTGGTTCACAATTGACTGAAACTCAGCCTTTTGTGGATGCGCTTGATCGTATTATGATGATGATCGAACAGCTTAAAACGCTCGGCATTCATTTACAGCATATCGATATCGGTGGCGGTTTAGGCGTGACTTATAAAGATGAAACGCCACCAAGTGTTGTTGAGTATGCTGAGTCTATGCGTCCAGCTTTAGAAAAACTGGGTTTAAAAGTATATATGGAACCAGGGCGGAGTATTTCAGCAAATGCTGGCGTTTTACTGACTAAAGTTGATTTGCTTAAACCAACTCAGCACCGTAACTTTGCAATTATCGATGCAGCCATGAATGATTTAATTCGCCCATCCCTGTATGAGGCTTGGATGGATATTCAGCCAGTTAAGTCACGCACTGATGTTGAAAACAAAACTTGGGATATTGTCGGCGCTATTTGTGAAACAGGTGATTTCTTAGGTAAAGCACGTGAACTTGCGCTTAAAGAAAATGATCATCTTGCTGTTTTAGGTGCTGGTGCATACGGTTTTGTTATGAGTTCAAACTATAACAGTCGTGGTCGTGCTGCAGAAGTGATGGTGGATGGTGAGCAATCTCATGTGATTCGTAAACGAGAAAGTATTGAATCACTTTGGGAAAATGAACGTTTGTTGCCTTAAGGAGTAATTTTAGATGTTATTAGAATTTACCAAAATGCATGGTCTGGGCAATGACTTCATGGTGGTTGATTTGATTAGCCAACGTGCCTTTTTTGATGCGATGACGATCCGTCGTTTGGCTGATCGTCATTTTGGCATTGGTTTTGATCAACTTCTCATAGTTGAACCACCAGATTTTCCCAATGTAGACTTTAAATATCGTATTTTTAATGCAGATGGTTCTGAAGTAGAGCAGTGCGGTAATGGGGTACGTTGCTTTGCTCGTTTTGTTTACGAGCGTCAATTGACCAATAAGAAGCGCTTTAAAGTGCAGACCAGTGCTGGCATTGTCGAACCTGAGTTGGGTGAAAATGGTTGGGTTCGCGTCAATATGGGCTATCCGAAATTTTTACCGCAAGAGATTCCATTTATTGCTGAAGAGCCAGATGCTTTGTATGACATCGCTTTGGCAGATAATCAGTCACTGACCATTGATGTAGTCAATATGGGTAATCCGCATGCAGTGACCATCGTTACTGATGTTTTAACTGCAGATGTTGCGCATATCGGTCCACAAGTAGAGTCTCATGAACGTTTTCCACAACGGGTCAATGCAGGTTTTATGCAAATTGTAGATGAGAAACATGCGCGCTTACGTGTCTTTGAACGTGGTGTAGGTGAAACCATGGCATGTGGGACAGGTGCATGTGCAGCAGCTGTGTCAGGTATGCGTCGTGGTTTGCTTGCCAACAATGTGGAAATTGAATTGGCAGGCGGTAAATTGCAAATTGAATGGAAAGAAGGTGATGTGGTGTGGATGACCGGTCCAACGGCTACTGTTTACGAAGGTCGTTTGGATTTACGCTATTTTCAAAGTTAAGCATATACCTTGAGCCCTGAATTGATGTCAGGGCTTTTTAAATTTGGTCAGCAGTTTTTCGTCAATAACTACAGCACTGATATTTATTAAAATTCAAAGAAAATAATCACAATCAAATAGGAAAATAGACTATGGCAATAGACCGGATAGATTGGCATGCTGAATCCGCTGAACAAGCTGGATTTCCCTACAAAAATGGTGGAACACATATCGGCATGTATCTGGCATGGATGATCAATCATCATTTAGAAGGTGAGTTTCATCAAGAAGAAAGTGAAACTGAATTAGAACAAGTGCGTACTCGTCAAATGACTGGATTACAGTTTTTGACAGATATGTGTGATGAAAAATTCTGGGAAGAAGATTTGAATGAAGAAGGCTTTGAATTTACGCAAGTTTATTATCAAAGTCATCAATATTTTAAAGATTATGATGAAACCTTGGTTTATTCAAAAGGCTTAACTGAAACTTATGCAGTAGAAGACACGTGGGAAAACTATGATTTAATTGCTACAGTAATCAGTCAGAAATATCAGCAATGGAAGCGAAACCGCCCATAAGTTTGCTAAAAGTGATCCATAAAAAAACACAGTCCGAAATGGGTAGGACTGTGTTTTAATGTTGATTCGTCTGGAGATCAAATCAACATTAAGCAACCACACTACAGCACGCATATTTGCTTAATGTATATATGAGGATGATTGGTTGTTTTTCAACCAATATAAGTGTAAATTCTAAAAGTTTCAATGTTCTAAAACTGTTCAGTTAATTCATTGAATGAATTCCAAATATATTACCTTCGGTATCTACAGCTAAAACGATATGTCCATGCGGTCCGATTGACATTTTTGCTTGATGAATTTGTCCTCCCGCAGCTTCAACACGAGCTTCTTCGATCGCACAGTCTTCACTACTGAAATAGATAATCGTACTGTTTCCACCTGCACTCACACCTTGCATTTTTACCAAGGTTCCAGTGGAGCCATACTGGTTCATGTCGGAGGGAAAAGCCCACATTTGGGTATTTGCATCAGTCGGGTCGCTCAATAAACTGAGTTCTGTTCCCAATACAGTTTGATAAAATAATTTGGCTCGTTCCATATCATCAACATAGATTTCAAACCAACAGACTGGATTTGGCATGATGGTGTCCTTTTGTTTTACTGTTATATGTATTAGACCATTCGTTGGCAGTTTGCTTGAGTAGATAAACTCTAGCTCAGCCAGCAAATATTATTTTTAGACTTTATTGTGATTAGCTTATGACAAACTTGAATGTTGTACAGCTGTATTTTGTAAGCAGGTTTGTTTTTTATTCACAGCCATAAAAAAAGAGAATGCCGAAGCATTCTCTTTTCTGAATTGTTGAACATCATTATATTAATGACGCGCAGCTTTTTTGCCTTCATCTACCGCTTTCACGATTGGTGCTTTGACTAATGGTGTTGGTTGTTCAACCAAAGCAAGTGGAAGGATCTCATCGATACTTTTCACTGCTTTAATCTCTAAACCATCTTTCACATTTTGAGGGATTTCAGCCAAGTCACGTACGTTTTCTTGTGGGATAAACACCAGTTTAACACCACCACGATGTGCCGCTAAAAGTTTCTCTTTTAAGCCACCAATACGCATTGCACGACCGCCTAAACTGGTTTCACCCGTCATGGCAATATCAGGACGAATTGCAATACCTGTAAATGCTGAAACCAACGCAGTTGTTAAAGCTAAACCTGCAGAAGGACCATCTTTCGGTGTTGCACCTTCAGGCAAGTGAACGTGTACATCGGTTTCTTCAAAACGAGAAGCTTCAATACCTAATTCATCTGCACGTGTACGAACCACAGTCATTGCAGCTGTAATCGACTCTTTCATCACATCACCGAGTGAACCCGTCGTAATGAATTTACCTTTACCTTTGACGGCAGCAACCTCAATGGTTAACAACTCACCGCCGACAGAAGTCCAAGCCAAGCCATTTACACGACCAACTTGAGCTTCTTCTTCAGCCATGCCGTAATCAAACTTATGCACACCTAAATATTCAGGTAAGTTTTCAGCAGTGACATCGATATGCAAGTTCTTGGCTTTCTTGCTTACAGACTCTTTCACCACTTTACGCGCAATTTTTGAAACTTCACGCTCTAGGCTACGCACCCCAGCTTCACGTGTATAACGACGCACGATGTCTCGAATCGCTTCTTCATGAACAGTCAATTCTTTAGTGCGTAATCCATTGTTCTTAATCGCTTTAGGAACAAGATAACGATCCGCAATATTGACTTTTTCGTCTTCGGTATAGCCCGGTAAACGAATCACTTCCATACGGTCTAATAACGCCTCAGGAATATTCATGCTGTTGGCAGTACAGATGAACATCACTTCTGACAAATCTAAGTCAAGATCTAGATAATGATCATTAAATTTGCTGTTCTGTGATGGATCAAGTACTTCAAGTAATGCAGATGCTGGATCACCACGATAATCCTGTGCCATTTTGTCAATCTCATCGAGTAAGAACAATGGGTTCTTAACACCGACTTTGGTTAAAGACTGCACAATTTTACCTGGCATCGCACCGATATAAGTACGACGATGACCACGAATTTCTGCTTCATCACGGACGCCACCAAGTGCCATACGAACGAATTCACGTCCGGTTGCTTTAGCAATGGATTCACCAAGAGAAGTTTTACCCACACCAGGAGGTCCGACTAAGCATAGGATTGGACCACGAAGTTTTTTCACGCGTGACTGAACAGCAAGGTATTCAACAATACGTTCTTTGACTTCATCTAAACCGTAGTGGTCTGTGTCCAAGATTTCCTGAGCTTTTGCCAAGTTAATGCTAACTTTGCTGGCTTTATTCCAAGGCGTATCTAAAATTGCCTCGATATAATTACGTACCACAGCAGCTTCGCTTGACGCAGGTTGCATCGCTTTGAGTTTACGGAACTCATTTTCAGCTTTTTTACGTACATGTTCAGGTAAATCAGCTTCTGCTAAACGTTTTTCAATTTCAGCAACATCATCTTCCGCACCGCCATTCATGTCGGAAAGTTCACGTTGAATGACCTTCATCTTTTCATTGAGGAAGTATTCACGTTGGTTTTTTTCCATTTGACGTTTTACAGAGTCATGCAAAGTTTGTTCAATCTGTTGTTCTTCAGACTGTTGTAACAAATAAGTCATGAGTTCTTGTAAATGTGCCTCAAACTCATCGTGTTCTAAGAATTTTTGTTTGACATCAATATTCAAAGGTACACGTGTTGCAACAAAGAATAATAGTTGCAGTAAATCGTCAATTTTGTTGGCTGCTGCAATCAACTCACGTGCATTACGTAATTTTGCTTCTGCATACTGTGAAAACAGTGCACGTAATTCATCCACACGTGTTGTTTGGGTAGCGTTATCTATCGATACAGTCATTGGACTTAACGCATGTTCTGCTGATAAATATTCATCATTGTCGATGATCTCAACCAGCTTAGAACGGTGTAAACCTTCAATGAGCACTTTGATGCAGTTTTCATCATTTTCATGGTTTACAACTTGTACAATCTTAGCGACAGTACCATATTGATATAGGTTGTCGTGATCAATTTCTTCTGTAAGCGAATCTTTTTGCGCAACTACAAATACTAAATTGTCACTGTTACGAGCCACATCAACTGCATTGATCGATTTTTCACGACCCACAAATAGCGCAATTTGCATGTGTGGATAAACCACCACGTCACGCAACGCTAACAGCGGTAATACACTTGGAACCTGTGGCTCTAAGTTTTCTTGATTCATAATAATTTCAGACATGGGCACTCCTAATGAGTGACAACGGTGTTGCCATGTTTTTTATAGTGATGTGTATTTCAAAAATTACAAGGGCTTTACTTAATAAAAAAGTTAAAAAAACGCAAGTATTTGATTTAAAAACAAGCCTAAAGGAATTTATTGACCTATCTGGCGTTTGAAATAGTAAGTTTTTGTTGGCGTAATCAGGCTATCAAGGGATTGATCCCACGAATTTCTTGCTAATTCAGTATGTAGAAACTGAAAATCATGTGCTAAACCTAGTCGATGAGGCTGTTGAAAAGCGGAAGCAAGCGTTCGATCATAAAAACCACCTCCCATGCCCATTCGTGTTCCTTTTATATCACAAGCCAATAATGGCATGATCACAACATCTAGTGTCGAAACATGCTTTCCACGGCTTGCCATGGGTTCTAACATGCCTAAACGATGTAATGAAAAGCGTTTATTTTGATATTGCTGGTAGGAAATTTTGACCCAAACCAAGTGATTATTCATATTACAGATCATGGGTAAATAAACTTTTTTACCTTGAGCAAAGCAATATTCAATCAGACGTTTGGTTTTTACTTCTCCAAAAGCATCTAAATACAGTCCAATTTTCTGCGCGTTTAAAAATTTCGGATGCTTTAAACATTGCTTTAAGCAACGTAACTCGATCATTTTTTGTTGCTGTGAATTCAACTTGCGTCGTTGCTGACTGATGATTTTGCGCAATTGTGAATTTTGATTCATGCTGTCAAGTTTAACTCCAAACTATAAACAGTATACAACGAATTGAATCGTAACAGGATTGAGAAAATTACAGTTTCTATTGATCTGAGATTAAAAGATTGTCGTATTTTTTGTTTAAAATCGATGTAGCTGATTATGACAAACGCTAGATGAGGAGATATTTTAACTCCTATCAAGTTTTTCGATAAATGGACAAATCGATCTAATCCTGTTAATTATCTGATAAACCTCAACTTAAAATAGTCATTTAAAGCGGAATCAATAAACTATCTTTTTTGACAAATGTTGGATTTTGCACAGTCAATTGAAAAGTTTCAGACTTCTATTAGGCTGAATAAGAATTCACGTGAGTGATGATGGATCAACAAGAATATAAATAGGACAAAGTGATGCAAGATAATCTGAATACACATCGAAGAATGCTGTCACGACCATGGGTTAAGGCGACTATATTTGCATTGACCAGTAGTTTGTCTGTGCTGTCTTATGCTGCGCCATCTGTAGCACCTAAATTAAATCTGGAACTTTCAGCACATTCAAAAAATAAAATTAAAACCTTGATGAATGATCCTAAAGTTTGGCAACAAATCCCTAAAACCGTCACGCTCTGTGTATTTTCACCAGATGGAGCGAATAGTGAGGCTTTTGAACAAGCCACCAGTTATATCAGTGAACTGCCACGAATCACCCAAATCGCCAAAGAATTTGGTGTGGATATGAAGATCACACGTCCAACCAAATTGTCGATGCATATTGACTTAAATTATCCAAAACTCAAGAAAACAGCATCCACAGATATTAATTTACGTGTCTATACCGATGAACGTGTATTAACTGAAGATTTTAGAAGTAAACGCTGTGATGGCGCAGGCATCAGTAATATTCGAGCGAGACAATTTAATCCTTTCGTCGGTAGTATTGATGCAATTGGTGCTGTGCAAAATTACAAGCAATTGACCACTGTGATTCAGTTACTTGCGCGACCTGAGTATGATGCAAAAATGGTCAATCGTGATTATGAGGTCGTTGGAATCGTACCTTTGGGTGCTGCGTACATCATGGTCAATGACCGCCGTATTGATACTTTATCTAAGGCGGCAGGTAAAAAAGTCGCAGTTATGAATTTTGATGGAACGCAGAAAAAACTGGTACAAAATGTGGGTGCACAACCTGTTTCAGTGGATTTATTAACAGTGGGGGGCAAGTTTAATAATAAAGAAGTTGATATTATGGCTGGTCCTGCATTGTTGTTTAAGCCGTTAGAATTAAAAAAGGGCATGACTGATAAAAATGGGAATGTGGTCGGCGGTATTATCAAGTTTCCGCTCATTCAAGTGACAGGAACATTGATCATGCATCGTAATAAATTCCCTGCTGGAATGGGACCAATTGCACGAGAAATGATTTCCAAGCAACTCAGCCCAGCGTTTGAGTTTGTTGATAAAATCGAAAGAGAAGTACCTGACAAATATTGGTTTGATATCCGTGAAGCTGACAAGCCTGGCTATATCAAGATTATGCGTGAAGCACGTATTCAGATGACCAAAGAAGGTTACTATGATCCTGCAATGATGAAGATTTTGAAAAAAGTCCGTTGTGGACAAACACCGAGTAGTTTTGAATGCGCATTGAATGATGAATAAGTCAGTGAGCTTCATCTCTATACATAGAGATAAAACCAGTGCTATAGATTAACAAAGGCAAAATAACTATTTAATGTGAGTTCGACGCAACCATAACTTATTGAAAAAAATAAATCTCTGCGGAGTCTTGCTGAGTTTTCACCCAATTTCTGGATCAGCCTGCGGCTAGTCCTACTTTTCTTTGGGATGAGGAGCGAAGCTCCGCAAGGCTAACCATCTTGCGCAGCGATATCGCTGCTCACCGCAAAACTCGTCAACCACCAGCAACATATTTAATCAGTCGCAGAAACAATACCTTATAGAAGTAGCCCTACCTCAAACAGTTGCGGATGACGTTTCCGAGTATCATGTACTATCAAAATTTTTATATCGAATTCAGGTTATTTTCTTGTCTTTACTGTTGATCACTTTTGCAAAGCTAATGATCTCTGTTAGATTCACGACATGATGTTTTAAAAATAATATTGAAAAATATGCACTTAAATCGATTAAAATTTTTATGGCTATTGATCTTGTTTTATCCCAGTTTTGGTTATGCCACAACATATCAAACAGGGGATGTGATCTTTCATACCTCTAAATCAGCTCAAAGTCTTGTAATTCAGCAAGCTACACATTCACCATACAGCCATATGGGAATGATTGTACTAAAAAATGGACAGACTTGGGTTTTGGAAGCGATTCAGCCTGTAAAGTATACACCACTCCAACAATGGATTAACCGTGGGGTAAATCAAAGCTATAGCGTCAAACGTTATCGAACTCAACTTACGGTTGCACAACAACAAAAACTAGTTCAGCAAGCAGAAACTTATTTAAACAAGCCCTATGATGTTTATTTTGAGTGGTCAGACAATGCAATCTATTGTTCAGAGCTGGTCTGGAAAGCGTATAAAAAAGCTTTAGCAATAGAACTAGCACCATTGGACAAGCTATCCAGCTTTGATCTTAGTCATCCACGTGTCAAAGCCTTGATGAAACAAAGATATCGTCAACATATTCCATTGAATGAAATGGTAATTGCACCCAGTAAACTTTTTAATTCAAAGCAATTGATTGATGTACGATAACATTGGGATGTTGGCAAAAATAAAGAGATATAAAAAGTCAGACAATAAAAAACCTGAGTCATGATGCTCAGGTTTTTTATGAGACGTTTTATTGCAAAAACAATCTCGAATATGGCGACCCTACGGGGATTCGAACCCCGGTTACCGCCGTGAAAGGGCGATGTCCTAGGCCTCTAGACGATAGGGTCAATAAATTGAGGCAGACCTTGAAACGAAACCATCAAATTAATGGCGACCCTACGGGGATTCGAACCCCGGTTACCGCCGTGAAAGGGCGATGTCCTAGGCCTCTAGACGATAGGGTCGTTTCAGAGGTGGGCGTATATTAGGGCGAATACAGAGATGTGTCAAACCTTTTTCTACAATAAAAGCGAAAACTTGATTTATATGTATAAAAACAAAGCAATAACACAAAAATCATGCAAAGTATCAATGAAATCGAGCCAAATGGCTTTAAAGGGCTTCTACAATATTTTTAATCACAGCAGGATGCTGTAAATAGCCTGCAATCTGGTGCGGGGAATGGATAAATGTTGAAATAGATGTATTTAAAATGGCAGGTTGAAAGTCAAAAGGCGCATTGACCAGAGGAAAAGCCGTGAGGAAATCATCAGGAGAGTAAAAATTATGCCAATCTCCATTTAAGCAAGTAGGACTTTGGATTGGCGGTGTAAGTTTGGACTGAATGACTTTAAATGCCAGGGGAGAGCCTAAAGTAATGAAGCGTTGGATTTTATACTGAGGTGATAGTTGTTGCAAAAGGTTATACGCAATCACGGTGCCTAAGGAGTGCGCAACGATAACATGGCTTTGATCTGCTTCTAAACTTGCTAAAATCCTTTGGTGAACTTCATCCATGAATTGAGGATTGGCTAAGTATAAATAAGTTTCGATCAAAAACTTATGGATCAGACTTTCATGCAGTTTAGGAAAGTTATTTAAAATGACAGAAAATTCTTTAAGTGCTTTGTCTTTGAATAACTGAGAAGCCAAATACAGCCGTTTTGACAGTTTTAGCTCATGCTCAGGCATAAAGTAAGGCAAGATTGGAATGGTTGGCGCTGTATTTAAAACTGTCGATGGCGCAGTTGCGCTATGTTTGTGCAAATGAAAATTAATCCATGACTTAGGTAAGAAAGCATCTAGATCAAAGCGATTGCTGAGTTGATGCTTAGTGATCAAATCACCATAAAAGGGCAGGCTGATATCAAGCTCTTTGGCTGAAATAGCAAGTTTAAGTTCATTGATACCCTGTTGAAAAATATCAAGCCAATGTTGTTTCAAATTATCAGCATTATAATTTTGTTGATTCATGCCATGAATAAAAATAATTTTCATTGCTGTTGTGATCAAACATAAGATTTATAAATTTAATTTACGAGCTTAAACCTTTTTTGACTATGACCAAATGTACAAAAAGTGTAGCAATTGCCACACTTTTGATTTGAAAAATAGAAACTGTTTTTATTTAAGACTGCGAATCATGCTGAGATTTGTATAAGAATGCATAACTGATATAACAAATAGCAATAAAGATTAAACAACAGATAAAACCGACCACCATTTCAGGATCAAACACCATACTAATACAGGTAATTAAGCAGAATACAAAACCCAAAATGGGTACGATCGGAAACAACGGTGCGGCAAAACCTAACTCCGCTTTACTATGACCCTGTTTATACCATTGGCGTCTAAAATTAAATTGGCTTAGACAAATACTCATCCACACCACAACCATTGTGAAAGCAGCAACACCCAATAGATTTTTAAAAATGGTTTCAGGTGCAAATTGTTCTGAAAGTAAGCCCGGCAGTGCGCCAAACATCGTTACAATCACTGCGATATAAGGGATACCACGTGCATTAACTCTTGAGAATATTGCTGGAAGTTGTTTTTTTGCTGACAGTGACCACATCATACGTGAGGCAGCAAATAGTCCTGAATTCGCCGCAGACAACAATGCAGTGATGATTACAAAGCGAATGATATCTTCTGCATAAGGAATACCGATATGATCAAATACGGTAACGAAAGGACTACTACTTACGCCCTCAGCGTGTAGTCCTGCCATTTGATGTGGCAATAATGCACTGATCACAATGATGGTACCGACAAAGAAAATCAACAAGCGCCAAATTGCCGTATTGATGGCTTTAGGTACATTCTTGGCAGGATCTTCAGTTTCTCCTGCAGCAACACCAATTAACTCTGTCCCAGAAAAGGCAAAGTTAACAATCAACATCGTGGTAAAGATCGGGAATAAGCCTTGTGGAAACCAACCCTCAGCGGTTAAATTGCTAAATAAGGGTGCTTCATGGTGTCCTTGATAATTGAGTAGACCAAAAATCGCCAGCAAACCAAAAAGAATGAATGCAATAACGGTAATCACTTTTACCAGTGATAGCCAAAACTCAGATTCGGCAAACCATTTGGTTGAGCTCATATTTAAGCCAAACACAATTGCTGCAAAAATCAGTGTCCATAACCACATCGAAATATGTGGAAACCATTCTTGCATCAATAATGCTGCTGCAGTGAATTCAGTGCCTAAGGTCGCTGACCATGTCAGCCAATACAGCCATGTAACGGTATAACCAGTCCCCGGACCAATATAGCGCTGTGCATAAGTACCAAATGAGCCAGACTCAGGCATATGTACAGCGAGTTCACCTAAGCAAAGCATCACCATATATGCAATCACACCGCCCAAAATATAAGAGAGGATGGCACCAATTGGACCTGTTTGTGAAATGACTTCACCAGATCCCAAAAAAAGCCCTGTACCAATTGCACCACCAAGCGAAATCATCACCAAGTGACGAGTACTCATTGCTCGTTTGAGTGGTGAGGAATTAGATGATACTTGAGCATCATTTTGAATTGGTGATGACGGCATAAGCTTCTAATGGAAATAAAACAAGAAGCGCGCTATTTTAGTCCAATTGCGAAATAGTGCAATGACTGAGTGGTTTTAATCGGCAATAATCCAGAATATAAATTTTTATCATTTTAACTTTTTATTAATTTTTAATTTAAATCAATTGTTTATATTTAATATTGCTCGCGTTATTTTAATAAGTGAAAGTTCAATTGTTCAATAAAACGCATTATTCTAATGGTCTTATTGTTGTGTTTTTAAGCATTTGAAAATCAATAGATATAAAAAAACCTGAGTCATATTGCTCAGGTTTTTTTATGAGAAGTTTCATGTAAAAAAACTTACTCGAATATGGCGACCCTACGGGGATTCGAACCCCGGTTACCGCCGTGAAAGGGCGATGTCCTAGGCCTCTAGACGATAGGGTCGTGATGAGGTGATGCGTATATTAATAACAAACGGCACTTTTGTCAAAACAGATTTATGGAAAAATATGCTAACTGGTGAATCCTTCAGCAATTATTATTCTTTCAGCATGCAATTTAATCAATAAAGTATTGGATTGGTTTTGACGATTAAAATTGTGATGACGTTAAAATTAAAAAAATCAAAATTCACGATCTATGGATAGACAATCATATGGATTGAATTCTGGGTGTATCCATCATTGTTGAATCTCATAAATGCCATAATAATGCTGACTTTTAGCTTGATTTCAAGCACCTATTTAAGCACGGGTGCTTGATAAGCTCAGGGATGAATTAATCTTTCTGATGATACAGACCATAATAGGTCACATAACAGATCGCCATAAAGAGCAAGCATCCAATAAAGCCTGAAAGCATTTCAGGGTCGGCTGCCATACTTAAGCCTGTTGCGGTACAAGTGATAAAACCTAAGATAGGTACAAGTGGATACCAAGGTGTCTTAAATTTCAAATCAGCTAAGGTCTTTCCGCTAGCAAGCCATTTGCGACGGAAATTAAATTGACTCCAGCAAATACTCATCCATACGATGACCATGGTAAATGCAGCCACGCCTAATAAGTTTTTGAAAATCACATCAGCACCGAACTGTTCTGATAATAACCCAGGTAAGCCTCCAATCATGGTCACTAAAATGGCGATCACAGGCGTACCTGATTTGGTCAATTTAGAAAAAATACGTGGTAATTGTTTTTGAACTGAGAGTGCCCACATCATACGAGAAGCAGCGTAGAGTCCCGAGTTTGCTGTAGACAAGAGTGCCGTGATAATCACAAAACGCATGATGTCTTCTGCATAAGGAATACCGATTAAATTAAATACCGATACAAATGGACTATTACTGATACCTTCACCATGTACGGCAAGACCAGCATCTTGATAGGGTAATAATGAGCTAATCACAATAATGGTGCCGACAAAGAAAATCATCAAACGCCAGACGGCAGCATGAATTGCTTTCGGTACATTTTTTTCAGGATTTTCTGTTTCGCCTGCTGCGATACCGATCATTTCTGTGCCATTAAATGCAAAGTTAACGATCAGCATGGTGGCAAAGATTGGAAATAGTCCATTGGGCAGCCAACCATGCGAGGTTAAGTTACTGAATAAAGGTGCAGATTCATAGCCATGAAATGGAATTAAACCAAATATCGCTGCCAAGCCTAACAGAATGAAGACCAAAACCGTTGCCACTTTGACGAAGGACAACCAGAATTCAGACTCTGCAAAAAAACGAGTAGAAGTGAGGTTGGAAATCAGTACCGCGATAATGAAGATTAAGGTCCATAGCCAGATGGAGGTGGTTGGAAACCATTCCTGCATCAGCATCGCAGCGGCAGTAAACTCCGTACCTAATGTTGCAGACCAGCCTAACCAGTACATCCATGAGACCATATAACCTGTACCGGGACCAATATTTTTGGCAGCAAATGCACCAAAAGATCCTGTTACGGGTTGATTCACTGCCAATTCACCTAAACATAGCATGACCATGTATGCAATTAAGCCACCGATGATATAGGAAATCACAGCACCAATCGGACCTGCTTGAGCGATGACTTCGCCTGAACTTAAAAATAAACCTGTGCCGATAGCACCACCTAGAGACAGCATAATCAGGTGTCGTTTGGTCATGGATCTTTTTAAGACAAAAGACTGTCCATCAGCATTGAGATGCTGATTCGATTGATCGGGAGATTGCATATTTGATGTAACTGAGAATGCTAAATCAATATTTTAGATTAAAATGTGAAAATTCACAAAATAAAATGAAATAACTAGGCGTAAAGTATAAGAAAAAAATTGAAATGACTAAAATTAAGTAATGGTATTGCGAAGGAGAGAAAATATGGCGACCCTACGGGGATTCGAACCCCGGTTACCGCCGTGAAAGGGCGATGTCCTAGGCCTCTAGACGATAGGGTCGTTTAGAAGATGGCGCTATCTTATTGATCCGCCATCAAAGTGTCAAGTAAGTGAGGAGCGAGTTTGTTCAAAATATAGCAGAACAGTTCAGCCGTCTTCTGTGTATCATACAATGCTGAGTGTGCTTCTCGACCATCAAATTCAATTCCAGCTTGAATACATGATTTTGCTAAGACAGTTTGACCAAACATCACGGCACTCAATGTGACTGTATCAAAGACTGAAAAGCTATGAAATGGATTTTGATTTTTTGTCCCTGTACGAGCGATCGCCGCTTTTAAAAAACCTAAATCAAAATGAGCATTGTGTCCAACCAAGACTGCATGCGTACAATTTTGTTGACGACGCACGTCATTCACTGCTTTAAAAATACGCTTAAGAGCTGTTTTCTCATCTTCAGCCATCGCCATACGCATAGGATTAAACGGATCAATACCAATGAAATCTAATGAACGACGATCTAAATTTGCGCCTTCGAAGGGGTTGATATGTGCATGATGTGCTTCACCAGGAACAAATTTGCCTTCAGCATCATACACAATCGGGATGCATGCTATTTCTAGCAATGCATCAGTATCTGCATTAAAACCTGCTGTTTCTACATCAACAACGACGGGTAAAAAGCCACGAAATCGTTGTCCAATCACAGGTAATGTTTCAGTTGTCACACCTTTCTCCATTGGATGGTTTTTCCAGCATAAAGTGGAATAATCTGTTCACCATCCAAATAATCTAAACTTTCAGGGATTACCTGTTCTTCTTTGACAAGAGTAATCGTATTTGTATTGCGAGGCAAACCATAGAAGTCTGCACCAAAGAGACTGGCAAAACCTTCAAGACGTTCGATTTTGTTCACTTGGTCAAATGCTTGTGCATACAGTTCAATAGCAGTTGGAGCACTGTAACAACCTGCACAGCCACATGCATTTTCTTTGGCATTTTTAGAGTGTGGCGCACTGTCTGTACCCAAGAAAAACTTAGGATTTCCGCTAGTTGCAACTTCTAACAATGTCTGTTGATGCGTTTGACGTTTTAAAATCGGTAAGCAATAGAAGTGCGGTTTAACCCCACCGACCAGCATGTCATTACGGTTAAATAATAAGTGTTGGGGGGTGATGGTTGCTGCAACATTACGATCCTGTTCGAGTACAAAATGTGCTGCTTCACTGGTGGTAATATGTTCTAAAACTAATTTTAATTTTGGAAATTGCTTTAATAAAGGTGAAAGCACTTCATCTAAAAAGCGTTTTTCACGATCAAAAATATCCACATGATGATGAGTCACTTCACCATGTAACAGTAAAGGAACTTGATGTTCTTCAAGTTGCTCGATCACTGCATAGACTTTGCGGATGTCGCTTACGCCATTATCCGAATTGGTGGTAGCACCAGCAGGATAAAGTTTAATGGCATTTACATATTGAGATTCTTTGATTTTACGAACTTCGTCTGGCGAAGTATGGTCAGTAAAATACAGTACCATACGTGGGTCAAAATTTAGACCTGCAGGTACATGTGCCATAATACGATCGCGATAAGCATTGGCTTCATCTACAGTTTTTACAGGTGGAACCAAGTTCGGCATACAAATCGCACGGGAAAATTGTTTGGCGAGATCTGGAACTGTACGCTTTAAAGCAAGACCATCACGGAGATGGGCATGCCAGTCATCGGGCTGAAGCAATGTGATCGTATTCAAGGCAATTCTGACTTACAAAATAAATGAGATGATAATCTATAACAGTTTAAAATGATAACAGCTATTTCTAATCAATAATTCAAATTAAATGATTAAAAACAAATCTAAAGTCTATATTTTGCACATCTCGGTCATAGACTTGTCATGATAAAATGCTAACCCTAATGAAATAAAATTGTACCTCAAAACTTTGTTAAAATTTTCAATTGGTTAATTTTAATTCTTTTTTAAAAAGAGAATTTAAAAACTGAAATAGTCAGCCTGTGCTATTGCATATTTTACTTAAAAAACGATAATGAAGTCATACAAAGCTAAACTGATAATACACATTATTTGAACAGGGTTAATGAATATACGGTTGACTTTATAAAATAAGTTCTAAATTTTTGATGTGAAAATGATCAATAAGCTTTATTAAAATGAAATTTAGGGTATTCAATTAATATTCTTCATGTATCTGATATTACATGGTTTATTAGAGAAATGAATGATAAAATTAAGTAGATAGCGAGTTTTATATGGGCAAGTTTCTGCCAAGTCTTATCTGTATACTATGTCTGACTGGTTTAAGTATTCAAAGCCAAACATTTGCCAAACAAAATGTGAAAAGCGAAAAAAACCAAGAAGCCATTAAAGCAGATTCAAAACAAGATTGGTCATTAAATAGTATCAATAATGCCACTTGGTCAACCAATCTGGGGCGAGGGCAGTTTCCTGCCTATGCGCGCGCGCAAGTGATGTTAAATAATCTGCATGCATCACCGGGACCGATTGATGCTAAGAGTGGTAAAAATTTCTTAAAAGCCATTGCTGCTTATCAACAAATTAAAGGGTTACCGATTAGTGGTGAACTGGATAAGCTAACGTGGGACAGTTTGTTAAAAAATCAAACAACTGCGGCATTTGGTACTTATCAAATTACCGCTCAAGACCTGAAAGGTCCTTATGCTAAATCGATTCCACGCAATTATGCTCTGCAAGCTAAGATGCCGGGGCTTTACTATACCCGTGTAACTGAAATGCTCGGTGAGAAATTTCATATTGATGAAGATTTCTTAAAGCAAATTAACCCACATGCTAACTTTAAGAAAGTTGGTGAAACGCTCAATGTTCCAATTGTTCGCAATGACTTACCTCAAGATGTTGCGCTGATTATTGCACATAAGCCGGCGCGCCAACTGTATTTATATAATCATTTAAATCAAATGATTGCTTCATTCCCTGCCACGATTGGCGGGTCAGGGACACCGTCTCCCAAAGGGACGCATAAAGTGATAAAAGTAGCACCAAATCCAGTGTATGGATATAACCCGAAAAACTTTGTACAAGGCAGTAATCGCCAGAAATTGGCTCTGCCACCTGGTCCAAATGGTCCCGTTGGTAATATGTGGATTGCCTTAAGCAAACCGACCTTTGGAATTCATGGAACTCCAAATCCATCATTAATCTCGAAGACGGCATCGCATGGCTGTATTCGTCTCACCAACTGGGATGCCAATGACTTGGGGCGTAAAGTTCAACCCGGAACTGTGGTGAAGTTTTTAGATTAAAGTCCCAGATGTTGTTTAAAAGCGATCTATGCCGTGGGGTATAGGTCGCTTTTTTATCTAATTCTTAGCGATTTGTTGCTGTATATCAAAAATATACACAACATCATGTATAGATTGGCTATGATGCAACAATTAACTATTGTTAGAAGAACGTCATCTTTATGGGTACAGAAAAAAAATTATCTACTCAAGAAGTTATTAAACTGGAACGTGATTTGGCGAAGTTTGCCAATATGATGGATTCAGTGGTGCGTATTCCCTTTACCAAACAAGGTGTGGGAGCTGATGCTGCATTAAGTACCATTCCAATCGCAGGTGATGTGGCGGGCTTTATTTTAACCTGTTATGCGGTGTATAAAGCCAAGCAAATTGGTGTACCCCAAGCCAAGTTAAATGGTGTGTTAAAGCTTGCAATCATGGATGGTATTGTTGGCTGTATTCCTATTGCGGGAACATTGTTTGATATTTTTATTCGCCCCAGTCGTAAAGCGTTAGATATCGTGCATGATCACATTCAAACAGAGTATCAGATCCATTCAGATGACCATGTTGTTCATCCCTTTTTGCATGAAAAATTAGAACAAAAGCAGCAGCATTCTGCCTTTTGGCGCAACCCTGTTGTCGCATGGATTTGGATTCATATCCCTGATATTTTGGGCTTGGTGGTATTGATATTGATTGCAATTGCCATGTGGCTGGGTGTAAATATGTTGTGGGATTGGTATCAGAGCTATAAAACCTAACAGCACTGCTTAAACTGATATGAACATTCATAGATGCACTGACAGAGGTGATCATGCAAGATTATATTTCGGCAAACCTTCCTGCGATTGATTTTGATCATACTCGTAAGTTTTACGCATTCTTGGGTTTTCAATGTGATTATCAGTCTGACCAGTGGATGATTTTAACCAAAGACAGTTTGATTTTAGAGTTCTTCCATCATCCTCAATTGGATCCAAAAGCATCCTGGTTCAGTGCTTGTTTAAGAACACATGTTATGCAAGATTTATTTCATTTTTGGCACGCTTTGGATTGGACACAATATCCAGATGCACGGATGACCGAGATTCAATATTTAGAAGAAATTGATATGTTTTGTGTGGTTGACCCAAATGGTAGCCTTATTCGCTGTATTCAATTGAGTTAGTGAACTATTTCTTATTGAATCTATTCATTCAAAAAAATGATTTATTCGGAAACAACAAAGCCTCCAAATTGGAGGCTTTGTTGTTTAAGGGAGAATAAGAAAGTAAATATGTTAATTTACCATTAAGGTAGATTTAATTGACGTAAAGCTGCAACACGTTGTTCGATACTTGGGTGAGTTTGGAATAAAGCGGCCAAACTAAAGCCTTGTTCCTTACCTTCCGTAATTGCAAATGCTTTCATTTCTTTTGGCATTTGATCTGGCATTTCAGATTCAGCTTGTAAACGTAATAATGCTGAAATCATGGCTTCTTTACCTGCAAGCTGAGCACCTGCTTCGTCGGCACGGTATTCACGATAGCGTGAGAACCACATCACAATCGCCGATGCCAATATACCGAAGACAATATCAAGTACGATGGTAATGGCAAAATAAGCCAATCCAGGTGCTTCGCCATCTTCACGACCAAACACGTTACGGTCAATAAAGTCACCGACCACACGGGCAAAGAACATGACAAATGCGTTGACCACACCTTGAATCAGAGACAAAGTTACCATGTCTCCATTGGCAACGTGACCAATTTCATGGGCAAGTACAGCGCGTAATTCATCTTTATTCATTCGTTCAAGCAAACCTGTTGAAACCGATACTAACGCATCGTTTTTGTTCCAACCCGTTGCAAAAGCATTTGATTGATAAGAATGGAAAATACCAACATCTGGCATTTTAATACCAGCACGTTGAGAAAGTTGAGCAACCTCTTGTAATAACCAAACTTCTGCTTGGTTACGAGGAGCATTCGGATCAATTAATTCAGTGCCTGTTGTTTTCAGCGCCATCCACTTTGACATAAAGAGGGAAATTAAAGATCCCACCATACCAAAGACAAAACAGATGACCATCAGGTTGCCTAATTTAAGACCGCCAGCGCCGTGGTAACTACCAACACCTAATAATGATAGGATAATGCCAGCTACAACCAGTACCGCGAGGTTGGTTAGCAAAAACAAACCAATCCGCATCATGGAGAGAATCCTCTTATAAATAATCGATAATACGATTTATGCGAATAAATCATGAATTTCAATATGAGGTTTAGGAGATTAAAATTCAAGAATCATTGAAAAAACCTATACGCTGAAAAAGTAAAAAATTTCAGATATAGGGATAGTCGATCAGAAATTTATCTAAAAAATTGAGTCAGATAAAAATAAATTCTCTATATAGGAGAAATCATAATAACTTTCAATGATTTGTTTAGAAAATGTAATTGTTCAATTTAACGACTTGATTTATACATTTGAGCCATAAATTTTACTAAATCATCTCGTCGCTCATGTACCAACAAACAGCACCGACTTAAGCAAACTAATTGCCTATGGTGATCCTTGCAGTTGCACTGGCATGTGCGGTTGAATAGGATCCAGCAGGTGCATCAGTATAAGTCCCATCTGAGGCAATGATAATGGGGCGAGTATTATACTTTACAGGTTGAATGCTCGATGTATTGTTGATGGTTGGTGCAGGATCAGGATTATTTAAATCATTTGCATTAGACTGAGCAATGATTTGTCCAGTGCTGACATTACCATTGGTTGAGAGGTTCAAACCGCCAGCATACAAGTTGTTTAAACGACTGGTGACACGTTTTACATAGTCTTGTGTTTCACGAAATGGGGGGATGCCACCATATTTGTCAACATTACCTTCTCCTGCATTATAGGCAGCCAAAGCTAATGTGGTATTACCATTAAATCGCTTCATTAGCCAACTTAGATATTTAGCCCCGCCAAAAATATTCTGTTGTGGATCAAAGGAGTTAGACACGTTAAAGCGACGTGCGGTTGCAGGCATGAGTTGCATCAGACCTTGCGCACCTACAGGAGAGCGTGCATTTGAATTAAATCCTGATTCAGTATGCATCACAGCTTTAATTAAACCTTCGGAGACGCCATGTGTTTGAGCGGCTTGACGAATAATGCTATCAAATGCATTACGGCTTTTACTGTAACTGGGCAATACTGAGGACTCTGAACTTCCCCAATTGCTATAACTGTGAATGTTACTGTCTTTATAATAGGTCACTTTAATTTTTTGTAAGGAACTATCATTATTTTTTCGGTTGGTGAGTAAGGTCGTGCCGTTTTGATCTTTATAGAAGTAAATTTGACCTGCAAACGTTTCAGGTGCCAATGAGAAGATACTCATACACCCTAAAACCGACAACACAGAACCTTTCATTCGTTTTTTCATTTGTAGTAATTAATATATTTCCCCAATTTCATTTTGGAGTTTATCAAAGTTATTGGACAAGAAAAACTATGAATTGAGTTTTAACAATACAATTAAAAAAATGCAAGTGCTATTTGTTGGCATATTAAGCAAAAAAAATTTTATATTTTTTTTGAAAAATAACTATTGACTAAGGTAATCTATTGAAAAATATATAAAAAATATAGTGGTTAAAAAATGATCAATTTAAGGAAAATGCCCATCATTGCGATAGGAATCTATGTCAAGCCCCAAAGAATCCACAATTTTATCCACAGGTTTTGTGGAAAACTGTGGAAAAGTCCAAAAGATAAGCACTTTGGATAAAAAATGAACTTTGCCGTCTATTTTAAATCGAAGAATAAGTCAGAAAGATGACCAAATAAAAATTGATGCAAAATAAAAAAATCTTTAGATGCGGTTAACGTTCAAATCAGATAAAATTGCCCAGTATTTTTTTATGGGTCAATCTCGTCTATGTTCTCGCCAGTTGAGTCCGAGCAAGGATTTAATTTCAAACCAGAACTTCCAACAAGTTCAGCTTATTATCGTCTGTTGAAAAAACTTCGCCGTCAGGTGGGTCATGCCATTCGTGACTATAAAATGATTGAGGAAGGCGATAAGGTGATGGTCTGTGTTTCTGGTGGGAAAGACAGTTACACCTTGTTGGATATTTTGTTGCAATTTAAACGCATTGCACCGATCAATTTTGATGTAGTCGCAGTCAATTTAGATCAGAAACAACCAGGTTTCCCCGAAGACGTATTACCGAAATATTTGGAAGAAAATAATATTCCTTATTATATTTTGGAAAAAGACACGTATAGCATCACTAAACGTTTAACGCCAGAAGGCAAAACCTATTGTGCTGTATGTTCGCGTTTGCGTCGTGGTTCGCTTTATGGCTTTGCACAAGAAATTGGTGCAACCAAAGTAGCACTTGGACATCATCGTGATGACATCATTGCAACCTTCTTTTTGAATTTATTTCATGGTGGCAGCTTAAAAGCCATGCCTCCAAAATTATTGTCTTCAGACAAAAAGAATATTCTGATTCGTCCGTTGGCATATGTTGAAGAAAAAGACATCATCAAATATGCAGAAATTCGTAAATTCCCGATTATTCCATGTAACTTGTGTGGTTCTCAGGAAAATTTACAACGTGCAATGCTGAATGACATGCTGCGTGAATGGGACAAACAATATCCAAAACGTTTACACAGTATTTTTGGTGCATTACAAAATGTTTCGCCTTCACAATTAGCAGACCGTGATTTGTTCGATTTTGAAAAATTGGATGAAGAGCGTGAATTTGATATGAAATGTGACACCGAAGAAATGAAAAAACGCTTGGATGTGGTGAATTTGAGTTTTGCGGCAGACTGATCTTTTTTGCCAATTTTTTGAACAAATCGGGTACTCATATTGAAATGAGTGCCTGATTTTAAAAAATAAAACGATAAAACCAATAAAACATGAACAGTCCGTACAAAAAACTTTAGCCCAAATTGAAATTATCATGCTATAACATTGGGCAAGCAAAACTGCTTCACCCTGATGTTGTCTGGATAGATAGCACAATAAATTGAATAAATAATTTGAGGAATGAACATGCCTGCATTTTTAACTGATGATTGGTTTGCAAATGTTGAAAAATTAACTGCTGAAGCAGGTGATTTAAACTTGCCACCAGCGCTTTCTGGTTTAGCGATTAATTTGGTTGTTGCAGATGCAGATGGCAACACAGAGCTTGCTTTGGATGGTGGTAAAATCATTAAAGGTAGTTCTGCAAATGCCAAAACGACGCTCAATATGGATGCTGAGACGCTTCGTAAAGTGTTCCTAGAGTTTGATATGGCTGCTGCGATGCAAGCGTTCATGACAGGTAAAATCAAAGTTCAAGGTGATATGTCTCAATTAATGGCATTACAAACTGCTAAGCCTAGCCAAGAACAAAAAGATTTGTTTAAGAAAGTATTAGAGCAAACTGCTTAATTTTCTTGATACAAAAAAAAGCTTACTCGATGAGTAAGCTTTTTTTTGTCTGATCATTTCAGTCGATTGAAAAACAATCTCAACGATAGTTAGATCAGATATTGATGTATGGCAAAAGTTTTAAATATTAAACAGTAGCCAGCCCAGTGACGAACTGTATTAGATTTCAAGCAAACGCGGTGTCGTTTTGATGTGCTCTAAATATGCACGAATACGTGTGACATATTGCACTGCTTGTTTATAGCGACCATTACTGCTTTGGTGGCGTGTTAAATAATTGTAAAGGTTCATCCAATCGTTTGGATCTTTACCTTGTGCTTTAATACGCTTTTGGATACTTTCAACAGCACCCGGTCCCATATTATAGGCAACCAATGCATACCAATGACGGTCAGGTGTACGGATGTAAGAATAGCGATTCAGCATCATATCAAAATACTTTGCGCCACCTTGAATACTTTGTACTGGGTCGTTACGGTTACTCACACCCATTGCTTTTGCAGTATTGTTGGTCAACATCATTAAACCGCGAACACCTGTGGGAGAAACAGAGTCTGGTTTTAAATATGATTCTTGATAACCAATAGCTGCAAGCAGATGCCAATCTAAACCATATTGTTGCGCAGAACGTTTAAAACTGGCTTTATAAATCGGTAAACGCGTACTTAGATCACGTTGAATGGTATTCCAATCATCTTTCTTAACCACATTGCGATTATAAAATGATGCCAATTGTTGGGTTGCACCATTTTGTTTACTTTGACAAATAAAACCGCTTGCCGTTGCTGTGAGTGGATCATCAGCTTGCTTAAAGACCCAATTGATATCGGTATTTAAGCCATTGCTTTTTAAACTATTGAAATCACCACATGTAGCTGAAAACGAAGTGAGATTTTGTGCTTCGATACTTTGCATCGTTGCGGTGGTGATCGCAAAGTTTGCTTTGCCTTGATTGATCATCTTGAGTGCAGTCGCATTATCTGCCACTGTTTTAAACTCTAGCTTCACGTTTAAGCTTTCAGCATAATTGTGGGCTAAGTCATAGCCGAAGCCATGTTTATACTGTCCATCCTTAAATACAATACTCGGATTGGAAACAGCGACTACAGTCAATTTACTTGAATTAACTACAGCATTGTATTGATTGTTCTTACTGGCATTAATACTGAAAGGAATTAACGCCGTGGATAAAACTAAACATTTAATTGGAAGAGCACGAAATAATGAGTTAAGGCAAAGCCTCGACCCAGAGGTTGAACTACTGTGCATGTTGTCTCCGCTACAAGTAATTTATTGCCCTAAAAAGTAATAAGCACAAAAGTACCTACAGACTTCTTACAGTTGGTAAATTCAATAAGGGTGGGCAGTCATGAACGTCATTCAAAAAATGACATGTGGGATTGAAAGATTTTGCAGAAAAACTACAAAATTAAAAAAGTAAGCTAATAAAACATGTGCGCATAATATCGGCAGTTTTTTTATCTGTCAAATTTTGTTTAAAAAATGATCAGAAAATAATATTTAAGCTATTGATTTAAAAGTGTTAATTTTTTTTGAATTTATGCTGAAAATGTTTTGAAATAAAAAATCAAAAAACTGTAAGCAAATGTACCGAATGTAAGTTAAGTTAGACCGTCATTGATAAAAATTTAGTTAAGGATTTTATATGAGTTTTTTTTGATTTATGGATTCAAGCAAGGTAAAAATGTACAGCACATTTGTACTAAAAATCAGTTTCGATATTCAGAATTTTTATGGGTTGGCAGTAGACGAACCTCAATATTTTTTTAAAAATGTATCTCAATGCGGATCTATGGTAAATGGTTTTAAATCATGAAATCTAATTTAATCACCCGTTCGGGACATGATTTATTGGTTGCAGAACTGCAACAACTTTGGCGTGAGGAACGACCAGAAGTAACTAAAAAGGTAACATGGGCTGCCAGTCTAGGTGACCGATCTGAAAATGCGGATGATAATATATATCCCCATTTTTTGTACTATCAAAAGAATTACTCTTAAAAAACATAACAATAAAAATAGTATATATACTAATTTAGTGTACTATGGAAAACATACTATTTTTCTTATTTGAATTTCATGAAGAATATTGTATAAGTTTTAATCATAAGTGAGTTGATTAAACTTTAACCACAGGATTCGTGAGATGACTGAGTTACAATATGATCTGATTGAGAATTTAGGTTATAAAGAATTCAACGCTGAATTGTTAAAAGATTACTGGGCTTTTAATGATTACCCTAGACGTAAATTTATATTCAGTCTCAAAGATCTAATCACAAAATACCAATTCAAGTCTGAGTCGAAACTTCACAATATTGTCAAAAACTGTGGGCATTTGAAATTTACGGCATTGCTTGACTGCGGTATTTGTAAAAGAACATTTAAAATTGACCATCGAAGAAATATTAATTTTGACAAAGAAGATTGGTTTAAAGAACAGTTAATATGTGATGCATGCAAAAGAGAGAATATTGATTCACAAGTGAGGGAACAGCTTTCAAATTTCCAAAATTCTATTCCATTGGAACAAAAATATGATCTTGAATGTCCTTATCAAGAGTTGGACTATCTGGAAAAAATATTTTTATATGTACTTCTTACGACGAAGTTAAAAATCACAGATGATAATTTAATTCATCCCAACAACTGGAAAGACTTTCAAGCATTGGAAGCTAATGGCTTAGAATATATTCTAAAAAGTATTATTGATAAAGGATATATTTTTATATCAAATACTTATGATGATGTGATGTTATTGCAAAATGAATTGAGAAATACTTCAGATACTCTGCAATCATATTTAGCTTTTGATACATTACGAGAACTTAAGAAAAATCTTAACTTGAATTTTTATAACGATATTGTGGTTGTTCTTCCAGAAAAATGTAGTTCAAGGCATGATTGGATCATAAAATTATATAATGAAATTATGTCATATGAAATAAAACTTAAAGATATGAAGCATATAGAGAAATTTATAACTACGAAAAGGTTGAAGGAAGTCTATGCTTTAATTGATTTTATTTGTAGACAACGTCATATCCCAATTAAGAAAAACAATGCATTAGAACTTGATTTAATCCGTATGTTAAAGAAATACGATTTACAACATGTATGGAGTATAATTTTCTATCAAGCGAAGCTTGCAGCTTCTGAACTGTATGATATGGAGTTTAAAGAACGTAATCGGTCAAGGTTTAGTAGTGAGTATGTTTTTCCACATCACATATCATCATATTTGAATTACCTAGAATCGAAAAATATAGCTCCTAAGTACCCACGTAATTTACCTGATAATTGGGTTTACTCTGAAATAGAGTTGTTTGTAAGTACGTATGTGATTGGTAACTACAAAAGATGGAATGAATTTACACCAAGGGAAGTTTTAAGTTTATGGTGCAAAGATTATGGTAATTGAATGTTTCTTAAGGGAAATGTAGAATATAGTTTGTATATTTAATTATGGTTTTTTAGTATGGATCTAAACATTGGTCATGTAGAAAAGGCCTATTTATACCTAAAAAATTATGCGTATCATGAAAATTTGAATCTTTTTTTGAAGCAACGTATAGCTAGTTTTGAAGAAAAAAAATCAGAGAACATGAATGAAATATTTGAAACTATTTTAAATGTCATAAAAACTGAAGATCATCATTTCGCAGAAAATGAGATTTTAGAGGCATGGCTTCATAAGATTGATTATCATCTGTTACCAAAGACGATAGAAAGAGCTGAAGAAGAAAAGCAGAAAGAATATAACAAAAGTAATAATGGTTTATTTATAAGCAATGTAAAGGATTCATTAAACTATCAAGTTTCAAATGTAAATTATTTTATAAAAGCACCGATTGAAATTCATATTATAGAAATTCTTTGGTGTTTATTTGTTGGACCAGCATTAGAAAATATTCTCAACAAGGATTGTTATGGAAATAGATTACATCAATCAGTCTTCAAGTATGGAAATCATTCTGATTCTATAAGTGGGCAAGAGCTATTCAAACGATATATAGTTCAATACAATTCTTGGCGAGATCAAGCAATAAATATAGCATCAAATACAGCAAAAACAGGAGATGATGTAGCGCTGTTATCACTTGACTTAAAATCATATTACTATCATATAGATATTAATTTTGTTGAAATTTCAGATGAAGTTAGAAATTTTTATGCTGATAAAATAGAATTATTAGAAGTTACTTTAAAATTAAACAAATTACTTGAAAAAATTTTTAATCAATATAGGGACATTATTTTACCTCAGATAAAACGAACTCATAGACGTTGTGAAAATAAAAGTGGTATTCCAATTGGATTTGCGTCTTCTGCAATTATAGCTAATTGGTATCTATCAAATTTTGATGAATACATTAGTGATCGTGTTAGGCCTCAATATTATGGGCGCTATGTTGATGATATAATAATGGTTTTTAAAAGGCCTAAGATTAATAGTGTTGATCCAATAGAGTTTTTTATACATGATTATCTTGATGGTATAATTCAGAAAGATATACATAATGAAAATTATATAATTACAATTAAAGGTAACGATTTACCAATACAAAAGGATAAATTGATTTTACAGTTCTATGATAAAGATCATAGTCAAGCTGGACTAGATCTTTTTAAAAATGAATTAGATGAAAGAAGTAGTGCTTTCAAATTTTTACCAAGTGATCATTTGGAAAGGGAATTAGATCGGTTCGCTTATGATATTTTATATGATGGATCAGCTAATACCTTACGTAGTGTTATTGGTTTAGCCGAAAATGAAACAGAACTTTCAAAATATTTATCTAGCCATATTTCAGCTCATAGGCTTTGTAAAACGAATCATGAGGATACAGTTATACCTCAACTAAAAAAATTTTTTAAAGGGAAAAATGCACTAAGTTTTTTCAGGTTGTGGGAAAAGATTTATCAATATGGGATAATTATAAAAAATTTTGAATTTATTAAATATTTTGATAAATATATTAACTTAGAAATAGAAAAAATAATAGGAATTATGCCAATTAGTAGGAAGGCATCCCCACCTTTCTCAGAAAAGCTAAAGAGTGATTTAAAGTTATATAATGAGCTTTCTCTAGCACTTACATTAGGTTTATTGGATATTCGGGAATTTCCAAAAGAAAGTGGTCTTTTTTTTACTTTGAATGAAGAATCTGCGTTTTTAAAGCCTAATCAATTCAAATATAATTTAATAGATTATGGTTCGAATTTGCATAAATTTTCTTGGCAATTTAGGAAAGCAAATTTAATTAGGCATCACCTAGTTGCATGGCCTCTTGCAAATTTTTGTAATTATGATGGTGATTTAACTTGTGAAAAAACTTTTCTCAACGAACCTATTCCATCATTAGTTGAATTTAAAATTAAATATTCACCGAGATTTATTCACTTTGATGAATGGCAACTTTTACATTTGGGTGATGCATTAGGTAAAAATATTGAATTAAATAAATGGTTTAATGATTCAATTAAAGAATATACTGATAGAAGTCATTGTACAAATTTTCCAGTTGAATTACTAACGGATGAAAAAAATAATATTCATCCAAATATTATTAAGTCACATCTCAAAGTTGGTGAACGTAATCATTATGAATTTATTACTTTAGCGATTGCAAATTTAGAGATAAAAGAAAGTGATATTGCCGCCGCTATTAGAAAAGATAAAAGACCAAATTTAAATTATAATCGACAAGAAAAACTATATAACATCCTTAACTCAGCCTTAAAAGAAAAATCCGACTTGTTGATCATGCCTGAAGTTGCTATACCTGTGAGTTGGTTACCCTTCATGATAGCTTTTTCTAGAAGGCATCAAATAGGGTTGGTATTTGGGTTAGAGCATTGGGTTAATAATAATGTAGCGTATAATTTAATAATTGAGGCTTTACCATTTAAGGTTTCAGGCGAATATAAATCATGTGCTGTAAGTGCAAGAATAAAAAACCATTATGCTCCATCAGAACTTGATTTACTCGAAAGCTTAAGAATAAAACCTGGGAATTTAGAAATATATCCTAAAGCTTACTATCATAAAACTTCATGGAGAGGTATTTCTTTTACGACTTATAATTGCTTTGAATTATCTGATATTACTCATAGAATTTTATTTAAATCAGAAATAGATCTCTTAATCGCTTGTGTCTGGAACAAAGATACTAATTATTATCAACATATATTGGAGTCTTCAGTAAGGGATTTACATTGTTACACTGTTCAAGCAAATACTTCCCAATATGGTGGTTCATGTATCTTAAGACCTACAGAAACAGCTCGTAAAACCCTCCTCTATGTTAAAGGGGGAGAAAATTCATGTGTATTGACTACAAAATTGTGTATTAAAGAGTTAAGGGATTTTCAATTTAAATCTAAGCCAAATACAAAGGATATGTTTAAACATTTACCTCCAGGTTATGATTGTGAATCAGTGCTTAATAGATAATAAAATTTTGAGTAAACTAAAATGAGATTATAAGTTGAGTGATTAATCTCTATTCGATTTTTAATTTAACTAAAAATTTGGAATGATAATGTTAAGTAAAGGACATGAGTATACTGTTCAAAATGGCAGTAATAGATCGAATATAGGTAAAACTATTTATGCTTTAGCTGCTCTTTTGGCTGGGGGGATATCGTTAATTCTTATCAAATGCTTTTCTTGGTTTTCGAGTATTCCTAATTTTATATCAACAGCATTTTTGACAGCTCTATTATTTTTTATCCTGTATTATTCTTTTAATCATTGGATCTGGAAATCTAAATATATTTCTAAATATTTAAAATTTCCAAATATTTCTGGCGATTGGATTTGTAATGGCGAAAGTAGCTTTGAAAATTTGTCTTGGCAAGCACAGGTAAAAATTACTCAAACTTGGGATCGAATACGTATTGTTTTGATTACTGATAAATCAAGTTCCGAAAGTGTCTCAGCAGCCATCATATATGATGATATTAAGGGGTATAGGTTAGTTTATAATTATAGAAATCAACCTGATAGTTTAGATGATGAAAGTTTAAAGACTCACATAGGTTTTGTAGAGCTAAAGCTTGATCTAGATAAAAATCAAGCCTCAGGTAATTACTATAATGTTAGTGGTAGAAAAACATTTGGTAACTTTTTTTGGACTAGGCAGAACTAGTTTTTTAGTCAGTTAAATAACTTTCATCCATTTCTATATTTGGTGTTAATTTTGACGTTTGTATAACTATTTGTCCAACTTCTCTTTCAGAGTTTTCTATTCGGTCTAACGCTGCATTTACCCTTAAACATTGGTTAGCATTGAAATAGAATCTATGATCATCAACCCATGCCCTTGGTTTATGATAATTTTCTAAAGTTGCAGCTTCTAATTGGGTAATATTACTTTCTATTAGTGTATTACTCATCAAAGGCCGAAGTTTAGGTACAATGTCTATGGTTTTATCTTCAGAATAAATAATCGCTAGACGCTTATGTTCCTGTGATGAATAAACATATCGGACTCCAGAATTATATCGAGATCCTCTTGATGGCGTACATCGAGCATTAGCTTCCCCATCTAATATTATACCTATTCCGAAACAATAACCTTTAGAATCAATTATAACAGTACCATCAATACCACTGACTTGCTTCAATAGGTCGGGCGTCATTAATGTTGGAAAGATTGGTGTTCCAAGCGTAGAAAGTCGGAAGACTTCTGCTTCAGCATCTTCAGCTATGACCAACATACTTCCATGGTTAAAAGTTGTTAAACTGTGAATCAACTTTAAAATATTCTTTTGTTCTTCTTCTGTAATGTAAGGATAAAGCCTTCTTAAATTTGAAAGAACTAATTCATCTTTGATTGGTGCTGTAGGGAGCTTTGGTTCATTATATTTACTTTGCAAAAGTATTATATCGCCACATGTGATTTGCCAATAATAGTGATCTAAAAAGTTAACAATAAAAATTTTCTGATCAGTAAAATCATAATCATTATGTAATTGACCCAATCCATAAATATATTCATTATCAATAATTAAGGATAAATCGTTTGAAGACATTTCTAATACTTTTCTTACCCATCTAGAATTACTGATACGAATTGGATCTTTAAACTGTAATAAGAAAATAACTGATTGATGCTGCGGATCTGTAAGAATCACTTTACCTATGCTATGAACCCCTTCATAGAATAAAGATGAAATTAAATTAAAGGCTTCAAAAAGTTCGATATATCCATATCTTTCATATATAGCAGTTGATGGTGTATATAGGAAACTATTCGCAGCACTTCTAATAAGTTCTCTGGTGTTAATTTCACCTAGAAGATTCCGCCCAGGATCTTTTGATGATAGAAGTTTACTCATCTCACTTAACAGTTTTCCAATTATAGCATCTATAAAACTTAAATATCCTTGGGAAAGATCTCTATTCTCATATATTTTTTTATTAAGCCTCGGATATTTTTCAAATAATGATACAGGTAATTGAATAACGGGTGCTACATAATACTCATCTACTAAAGTGCTTAACCCAACAAAGGATTCTACATTATTATTTTGGTCATAAAGTACTAATGATTTCTTTATTGCTTTACTAATAGAATCTCTTCTAATATTTTCAGGTTTTTCTCTAGTTGCTCGTTCATCATTCGAATAATGCATATTCTTAAGTGGATGACTTTCAATTTCATTTGAAAGTTTTTGTGCAAAATTATCAAAAATTGATAAATCCCATTTTCCATCTTCTGGCTCAATACATATTGGAAACCCTTCATCTGAAAGTTCGGGGGATCTGATGCCAACAAGAAATGTATCAAGCTTTATGTCTTCTATACCAATTGATTCTAAAAGGGTTTGAATATTATATTTAAATGAACGATTGAAGTGCCGCTGATAACCCCACATAAAGTATGTAATTGTATTTTTCATATTAGACTCATTTAAATATTAGAAGCGTTGTAACAAATATTATTTATAAACCATAGCTTTTCGCCATTAGGAGTTTGAACTTTTATTTCATCATCTACAGACTTACCTAAACAAGCCTTTGCTATAGGAGACTGGAGAGAAATATAGTCTTTACGACCATAAATTTCTTCATCTCCGACAATACGAAATTTAATGGTCTCACCATCATCATTTTCCAATTCAACCCAAGCACCAAAATAGGCTTTACCATCTTGCTCAGGGCTATATTCAACTTTATGCGCAACTTCAAAAAGCTTAGTTAAGTATCTAATTCTACGATCAATTTCACGCAATTTTCTTTTATTATAGATATAATCAGCGTTTTCCGACCGATCGCCGAGACTGGCTGCCCAAGATACTATTTTAGTAATTTCGGGACGTTCTTTACGTACTAAATCATTTAACTCATCATGTAAGCGTTGATAACCTTCAGCAGTTAATAGTTTACGATTCAAGACAAATACTCCAATGCTTTACGTAAGGCATCTAATGTTGAAACTTTAAAAACAGGCTTATTAGATTCATCGATTAGCTCACCAAAATGAGTTGGTTTAAGATTCCATTTTTTTTGGAAATCAGTAGATAATAAATACTGTAATGCTCGTACTTCTTGATCAGAAAGCTTAAATGATTCATCAGGTATCATATTCTTATGATCATAAATATCAATCCTTTGTTTGGGTGGAATGATTTCGCGGATCATTTGCTGTGCTTCTTTTAACTCAGATGCCATAATACGTACAAGCAACTGATGTTTGGGGTTTTGAATTTCTTCAATCCACGCATTGTCTGCTTGAGATGGTTTAGTCAATTTAGGATTCTGTGATGAAACATCTACAAAGCTTTGAATCAGTGTTCTATATTTTTCACCTGTCTTATTTCTGATGCTTTGCGCTTTAGGAACTCCTCGATTAAATCCTAAATTAGCAATAGTACTTACAGAAAAATCCTGAATTCCACGTTCCTGTTGCTCAATACATACTTCATAGATTGCATCTAGTGATTGTTGGATTTTAAGTGATGAGCCATGTTTTAATTTATTTAGTAACTCTTCAGGATTCATGACTTGCCTCAATCAAAGTTGGTGAATTATGTAGAATGAGTTCAATTTCTGATTTTGAAATTTGTTCAGATTCAGAAAGTTCTATTAGTTTAAGCTCGCCATCTATAACACTTTGCACTTTATCCCAAGATTTTAGGCGGCTCATCAATAGTTTAAAAATTTGATTCCCTGCCGAAAGTTGCTGTTCTTTAGATAACATGAATAAAGCAGGCATAATTTCATTAAACATCGCCATTTTATCAATGAGCTGAGTTCTAGGGTAAATGGCTTGATCTGCATTACAAGATTTATAGATGACTGCATTTTCACAGACTTCTTGTAATTGTTGATAATGGCTCACTTCTTCCATTTCTAAAACTAACTCTGCATTTGAAGTAGTAATGAGTGATAATGTATCCGAATTTTCTAATAATGCATTGTTATTAACGAGCTTGTGACATTTTGTAATGTGGCTGTAAGCTGACTGGATATCGCATAAAAGCATATCCAATTTTTTTGCAGCAGTTTCATATTCTGATTCGAAATTTCGTAGTTCAGTCTCGAGCTTTGATCTTTTCAAAGCACCTTCAAATTTTTGTTGCTTCAGATTGGCTACATATTCTTCTTTTTCAATATTATCAATTTCTTGATTAATCTGATTGATTTTAAGTTGTAACTTTGAGCATATTTTAGATTGGAGTAATATCTCATTTGTAATTGCCAATAAGCCTCCGATAAAGGCAGGTCCAGTAATGAAATGTCTACAACGTATACAATTCTGAGTTCCTAAATAACCTTGAGGTGTAGGAGTATAGAACGAACTACTTTTTATTGACTCCCCACCATCCTCACACCTAGAAGCTGCAAAAGGGCAAATACCATAATCTCTAAAAATAAAATTACCTGCAGGAACCTCATTAGATAAAGCTTGCAGTAATTCTAAATTATTGCCAACCAATTGGTTTTTAACACTTTCAATTTTATTTTGCTCAATTGTTCTTTGGATAGATTCAACTTCAGATTTTAAGGCTATTTTCTCGCCTTCTTCTAATCGAGTTCTAATGTCATGATTGGAAACTTTGCAATAATAGATCGACATAATTACGGAGCTATGACCCACGATTTTCATCACTATTTCAATTGGCATACCCATTTCAAGCACATAAGCCGTAATGAGGCTTACACGCATGCTATGGGGCGTATATTTAGACTTATATGAACCTAAAACTGCTCTGTTTCCTTCAAGTGTAGTTAAGCAAAGATTTGAGGGCTGTATATTATAAAGAGCAGCTGCTAATCTCGGGGTTAATGCATTTCCGACATTCGCCGCTTCAAAATCATTAAAGCGTCTAAAAAGAAAACAATTCAATCCTTTGGCTTTTCTTTGTACCTCATTTAAATTTGTTCTTTGGCAATCAATCCAAGCACTCGGATATGCAATAGGATTATATTTTTGTTGCCATTTTCGTAGTTTAATTAACCAATATACTAAATCTTCGGGGATCCACGGAATTGTATAGCCTTGCCCATTGTTATTTGTTTTATTTGTAGTGGTAAACATACCTGTTTGACCATCAGACATTCTTTTTATGAATGATTGTGCTTTGGTCAATCCAGAAAGTGGGGAATTATTTTTTTGCCAAATGATCTTGTTTTGCTGATCTAAATCAGCAATATACTCATCAGCTTCGCCAGAATCATTATAGGCGATTTGCCGTCCTCTTAAGGGAACTTTGGTAAGTGCATAAGTATGAATCCAATCTGTTGGACACCATAAATATGGTTGATTATCAATGACACGGTAAACACAATCTAAATCATGTAAATCTAATTGATCAATGCTTACTTTTATCCAATCTGCATCGAATCTATGAAGATGCTCTAAATCTTGGAAATTTTTTGCACTGGGTGGAATAATCCATTCTTGGGCTTTTTTGACAAAATGATATTGTAAGCATGGCTTTGCTGTTTCAGAGCGGATTGAGCTAGATGATATATTTTGTTGATTTAATAAAAGGGAAAATGGATTGCGAGCATTATCAACACGAACAATTTCACCTGTTTCTTCATCTTCAATCGTTAAATCATTGTCAATAATGTAATCTAAGAACTCATTAACATAAACGACTAGTTTCCTCCTCATTGGTTCTGATTCTATATTTTCGAGTAAATCACGAAAGGGTTTTACATCGAATTTTTCTTGAATGAGAAAGGCGTGTGGAGATTTGCTTTTATCAAATTGTTCGATATAAAGACGAACAAAACGACACAACTGAGATTCTTTAGTCCCACCACCACGAGCTTTAGTCATGAACTCTTTGATCTTAATTGCCCAAGTGACATAGTCAGTAGAAATAAAATCTGGCTTAAATGGTTCTGTTTTACCTAAAAATTTGTACCAGTTTTCCCATTCATTTGGATATGCAGTTTGTGGATCAAGCGGAAGGCTAGAATCATTTAGTTTTAAAATAAAACTTTTGTATTCTTTAGCATTTTTAAGATTTCTGTTTTCTACTAAACTTTTTAGTTCTGAATACGTAATAAAATCGACTATATCAAAAAAATCTTTATAACTGATCCACTCATCATAAATTCTTTCAGGGTGTGCAGGCAGGCCATATTCTCTATAATTTTGCCTATACGACACAGAATTAAAAATACCAGCATTTTTACAGAATTGCTTTAAAGAATCTAAATCGGGAAAAGTCGAAAATTCTTTATTAAATCTCTTACTTTTGATTTGCCGAATTGCTTGAGGTTTTATCATTGAATCTCTCTCAATTTTTCTTGTACTTCTTCAAGTGTTGGCTTGATGTAAACAAGGCATGATGTTGGACTTTTATGATGCATTGCTTTTTGAATTTCGATTTGATTTAAGCCAGCCAGCCGTGCTCGAAAACCATAAGCATGTCGATGTCCGTGCTCAGTTGTTCCATGATCTTTTTTACAAATGAGTCCGATACGCTCGACTGCATTTTTATGTAATCTTTGAAAATTTTTAATAGTTTCAGGTTCAACTAAACTATTAGTAAATGTAAAAGGGTGTGGATTACTTTTTGATGGTTCAATTCTTTGAAATTTTAGGTAGTTTGCCCATATCAATAAAAACTCTTTAGCTTTATCTGGTGGATTAAATACAACTTCAAAATAGCCTTGTTTAGATGTAAGTAATGGGTTTTTCCATCCAGCATATAAACGTTCGGTAAATGGGTAGTTATCTCTAGGTTTGAAGGATGTTTTTGATAAAAGAAATTCACGTCTATTTTTGAAATGAGGATCAGGAGCTACACCTAATTCAGGATGATAAACACGAACAAGAGCCTCTTGAGGGCGATTTGGATTTAATGTGATATCCGAAGTGTATATATGAAAAATTTCACTTTTCCTAAGCCCTCCATAATTCATCAACATCGTAATCGCTTGCGATTTGTAGTCGTATTGTCCATTTTTTTCAAACCCTAAGTAAATCAGTCTTTCGATTTGATCTTCAGGAAAACGGACTGCATATTCAAAATCAATCAACTCTTCATTGAATGAGCCAACCAAACGAACTTGTTGTTGTGATAAATCTTTTTTAGTTAAATGATTCAGAAAGACATTTGCTTGTTTATGATAATAAGCACACCAATTTAAACGTTCTTCATAGCTTGTAGCTTTGCGAAATGGATTTACACGAGTTGTTGAATGTTCATCCTGCAACATCAGAAAATCTGTGTAATGGGTAATATGAAATAATAGATTATTGGTATCTCTGATTGTGCGTGGTCGCCAATAAAGTTCAAGAGCATCAGTACGGGTTGATGGATCAATTGTGCCTGTGATCAACGCTTCAGTGAAAGCTTTGAGTAATTTAGTAGCATTCTCAATTTGTGGAACAGAATTTATATACTTCAATAAAAGTTTAAGTGCATAACAAGATCTTTCTTTCCATGATTCACTTTTTGAATTAAACCAAGCCAAATAGCGCAAATGAGAAATGATGACTCCTTTCTCAGTCAAGATACAAGGCAAGACCAAGGTGGTTTGAGTAGAACAATCTTTGTAATTCACACTAATTTTTTTAACGTATGACATAATAATTTTATCAGAGAATTATTTTAATATATTTAGTTTAAAATTATACATTGTCAACAAATATTTATTATTTTATACTGTTTTTTAATTAATAAATATTAAATAAAATCAGCATCTTATTTTTAGGTGATTTTTATTTTAATTTGGGTTGGTAGGCTTAGATATATTAATTATGTAGTGTGTTATTATGTGGTGTATATTTGTATTAATTTAAAGCAATGATTTTATTTTTTTTAAATGGTGTTTTAGTGTTTGGAAAAAAGTTTATTATTTATAAAATATTATATACTAATAATATATATAATTATTTTAAGTCTGTATGAATAAAATTAGATTTTAAATGAGATATCTTTATGTGGTGCCTCCTAAAATAAGAAGACACTACTGACATGATTTTTAAATGGAAAAATGGATTTAAGATGAAGTATTATAAACCATTAATTTAATTAGACAGGAACCATATCTATATCCTCAGAACGCTCAGATAGAATTTGCTGTGCTTGTTCTGCTAAAATCCAAGCCATAGGATGTTTAGCTTGATCTAAAGAATGATTTTTAAAGTCTGGAAGCTGATTTTTTTTAATTTGTAGTCTTTTAAGGCACAAAGCAAGCAAAAATTCTGACAGACCTGAAGATTCTTTACTATCAGGATGCTGTAACATTCTTTCAAGGAGGGAGCCGATAATTTTACTTTGAGCATCACTACTACTGTAATCTAACTCCTTAGATTTTGCAGATCTTAATACACTAGCTTGAATAATACCTTCATTGAATCTATCAAAAAGTAATGGGTCAAGTTGTCGAATAATATAACCATCACCTAATGGTTTTATTCCACTCTTATTTATCTCGGTTCTCAATTTCTGTAATATTGAAGATATTGTGAAGTAGACTGGTGCATGATGCCTAAACTCATCGCTATTATCACTTTTATCCCAAAATGCAAAAGATTTTCCTAAAACAAATGGATCATCCTTAACTGTATTAATAAATAAAGATTCACCTAAGCCTTTTATGTCTACAGATCTACAATTTTTTAACAATTGGATGCGTGTATCTATTACTGCCTGTAATGCATTATTTTGTGCATATTTTGGAAATACACTATTAAGTAGATCAAGTTCTTTATCCCAAATTATCTCTTCGTGTTCATTAATTGGAAGAAGAATCTTTTCAATGATATGAATGGTATGATGACCTGATAGTCCAGTTGAAAAGCGTAGATCTCTTTGTAATTTTTCAAGTTCACTTTCACTATTATATTTGGCAAAACCAATTACATATGTTATTGGGTAATCGTGAAATTTTCTTAATTCTCTACTAATATTTAGTAGAGCTTTTCCAGACTCTAATGAACCTGCAACAACAATGATGCCTTTATTTATTATTGCCTCACTAGGTATTTGTCCATGATGAATATCAACAGGTAATCCTTTTTCTGCTACAGTTTGTTTAATAAACTCAGCCAGTTCTTTTGCACCTTGGTCATTACAAGAAAGAATACAGTCAGTGTTTAAAGGAAAATGTCTGTTTATGAACTTGTTTATTACCTTTTGCTGGAAGCAGGTATTGAGAATAATTTTACTCACATCAATAAAATATTCTGGAGTTCTAGTTTTTTTACCATCGATGCCATCAAAAAGACATTTAAAAACATCAAGGCTTTTATAATCATGTATTAAACTGCGTAATTGTTTATCAGAATCGATTGCAACAGGTAAATAAGACTCTGTCCGTGGTGCAGAAAAATCAAATCTATCTTTACCTAGAGCCACTGGAACGGATGTTTTTTCTGAACACAATGGACACTTATCTTCAGAATAAGACTCAAAATTTTCGAATGATGTACTAGCATAATTGTGTCGATATTTCTCAAATTCCACTAGTACATTTTGCGATTCCCTATTTTCTTGAGTCATAATTATAGTTATAAAATTCGCTTGATCTAATAAGCCAGGACGTTTCAATTCTTTGTAGAGTCCATTACTTGTAGAAGCAGAAATTAAAACTAAAGTATCACTATCAGACCTAAATTGATAATCCTTAAAACGACCATAGCTTCCAAAAGAATCAATAGGAATTATTTCATTACTTTTATTAAAAGATCTTATCAAATTGGATAATTCAAATGCTAAGGAATATATACCTGAAGTATCTATGTATATTTTTTCAACTTTTTTAGGTAAAAGTTTCAAAAGGTTGGTTGCAATAAATGATATTTCTGGAGATGACTCAAGTATATTTCTGACATCAATAAATTTAGTTGTATGTTTACCAGATGGCTTTACAAAATGTATGTTTGCGTGAGAGTTAATAACTAAATTTCTATTTTCTATAATATTTAGCAACCCTATCTCAAGAATTTTCTGTATTTCATCTTTGTTGAAAATACAATCTGATTTGTCGTATGTATTTAGCTCAAAATTTCCATTGAAATTTATAAAGCATGTATGAAAATTCAGTTCCTGAAAACTATTTATTCTATCTTTAAGAGCCTCCTGTGAGTCTTTATTAAGTAGTTTTTCAGAAACATCCTCTTTATTGAATAGAGGGGTTATAAATATAATGTCCTTAGCAAAAATTAATGATTTAAATTGAGCTAATACTTCGCTAAAAAATGTTTCCAAACAAAGGTCTCTGCCTGAATAAAAGCAAACAATAAGATTTGATTTATCTTCGCTAAGCTGAGATTGATAGAAATAAAAACTTTTCATCGTAATGGTACCAAAATACTAATAGCTAAGCCTTCCGCATGAGCTAATTTTTTATATTCATCTCTAGATTTAGTAATTTCATCATATAACTCAAGAGGAATATTCTCTGCTTCAGTCAATCGATTAATTTTAAAATCACGAAATAAAGAAATGTGGCCAGTTCGCAATGATAAGAAACCAGATCTTTTATCTAAAATTGTTCGAACATTATGTAAGCCTCGACCATAACCTTGAAACTCACTTTTAGATGTTTTACCTTTCGCAAAAGCTTCTTCAACTACTTTAACTTCATCTCGGATCTCAAATTTATAATCACTGTTGGCTTTAAGCGTTTTAAAAATTCCTTCACCACTATCAAATATTGAAATCTCTAGAAAATGAAGAGTACCTTTATTACTTTTAATATTATTTAAATAATCAGTCATAGGTGTATTGAAACCACTTATTGTTTCAATCTCATCTGACCTATTTATACGTTTATAGTCTATAATTAAGGCTCTAACAGATCTTTTAACTTTTCCCGTATTAAATTCACTTTTCCCATGTTGTTCGGTATTTTCTATTAGTTCATGAATTGCCAATGCCAAGCTATTAATTTCTTCAATGCTTATTTCTGTTTTTGGATGAAATCTATGGATAACTCTATTTAGCAATGTTGCATAAAAATCACTACTAGCTAATGTATTACTTCCCTCAGGGAAGTAGAAACAGCTAGGAAATGCATATTTCTTTATTGAGTGATCAACGGCGAACATCTGAACTCTATGGTTCTGTTCTAAAATAGATTGGTTGAGTCTATCCTGTATCTTTCGATTAATTTTAGATTTCAATTCTACATTTTCTTTTTTTCCATCAATAACTTTATCTTTTTCATAGACATTATTTGACATTAGAAGTGCTGTTAAACATTCGGGGTGTTCTAAAAATTCATCAATAGAATTTTCTTTATATGTAGAATCAAATTGATAAAATTTAATTATTTTATCAGGATTATATTTAAGAGAGGTTATGAATATTTGGCATATTCTAGCTAATAATCCTAGTCTTAATTTTTTGAAATTTATAGGTAAATTTATGGTCTTGGAATTAATCTGTTCATAAAGCTTTTCTAACTCATCATTAGTTAAATCTGTAGTGACTTTCATTGATAATTTCTCATTCTAAAATGACTCTGAATCAGATTTTTTCGAAATAAAATTGATATGGGTCAAATATTCAGGATAATAATTTAAATTTCATGATCGGTAAATTATTTGTAAACTCTATGTGAGGTTCTCAATCCTCATAATTTCTACCATCTCAATAACAGTAAAGTAAGATTAAACTATATTAAGCGACTAATTTCTATGACAAAGTGAATAAAACAAGTTATCTAATATATGCAGACCAATTCTTGCTGCTATGCCTTTAGTAAGACCGGTTTACATATGGAGCAGCTGCCATGGCTTTATCTGAAGTTATCAGATCATGCTTAGATAAAGCTTTATATCTTTAAATAATAAAGAAATAAACATAAATTTTCTACTTTTGACTTTAGCCCCTTGGGTGAATTTTTATGAAAATAAAAATACTATAACTCTTATTTTTCTTTTTAGATAGAAGCTTAAGTTGGGAACTCGAGTAACAAGTGATTTTATACTGAAGAATGATTTTGGGTTTATAACTGACCCAATATACTATTTATTACATATTTAGAGGTGTTTACATCCTTCTTCATAAATTTTCTTTTGTTTTTTTCTTCATGAACTTTATAAATAGTATGTTTTATTGATGGGTTATAATATCAATACAATAAACAACTGCTGAGAAAGATTGATCGTCGTGTGCGCTACTTAGGTAAACGTTTAGAAGAATTACGTATCGTAGATTTTGCACCCGAGCAAGAAGGAAAAGTCTATTTTGGTGCATGGGTCGAGATAGAAAACGATGAAGGGGAATCGAAAACTTTGCGGATTGTCGGTGTTGATGAAATTTATGACCATCACCCCCAACATATTTCTATTGACTCACCGATGGCAAGGGCTTTGCTCTCTAAACAGGTAGATGATGAAGTTGAAGTGATGACACCTTTAGGAAAAAAGCTTTGGTATATCAACTCAATTCGTTATGAAAAGCATGAAATTTCAGCAAATTAACAGGATTTGATTTTATTTTGTACATTCGAGAGTGAAAATATAGAAAAAGATTTGCCAAGTCGTGTTTTTATTTATATGATAGCCGCCATTGGAAGCGTGGCAGAGCGGTTTAATGCACCGGTCTTGAAAACCGACGAGGGTGTGAGTCCTCCGTGAGTTCGAATCTCACCGCTTCCGCCAAATATCTTAAAGGGAATCAAATGCATAGTTTGATTCCCTTTTTCTTTGGCACTATTCGAAATTTTAGCGATCTCTTCTTTGTTCTTATCAGAATGGGTTTGTTGCACAAAGATTTATAATTTGAAGCATCCCTCAACTTACTCAAATTTAAGTGACAACTTGGTCATGAGGTTGTCCTAACTCTATAAATCTATTAAGCACGACCACACGTGCATGAATTTCATTGACTTGGTTTTGAAAGTTTCTTGAATGTAGTCGATCGCCTAATAATTTGATGCAATACATCTTGGTTTCGACCAAACTCCGCCGATGTTAGCCTGACCATTTTTTCTATAGTGTCCTACCTAAAAGTTTAACTGTTCGAAGTAATTCATTTCACTCTTGCGAATGCGCTTTTTTATCTTTCCAATGCTTTGCATTTTTTCTGGGTGGAATAACTACATGGGCTTGCCGATCTGCAATGACCTGACGGCATTGTTTTGTGTCATAAGTCCCGTCTGTATAAACTGAATCACTCACATTGTTTTTGTGGGCTGAACTGTATGTGTTTGCAGAGTTTCGGGATCAATACCAATATGTAATTTACGCCATTATCGACGATGTTCAGGCTAATGTTTCTTGCGCTTCCATTCACCTTCGCCTAAAAACTTTAAACCAGTAGAGTCGACAAGTAGATGTAACCCATCACTACTTTTTTGATAGCCGATTGAAAGATCAATATGCCTTTGTCTTCTACAGAGGATGGAATAATCTAGTGCTGTCCAATCCAAGCCAAAAGTTCAATGAGACTTTGAACAAAGCCAGCGACCATAGGTAAAGACAGACGGAATAAAGATTTAATCATTAAGCAACATTGGATTGCTGTGTCAGAGTGAGTTTGATTTCGACTTTGTTTACCTTGTGGTTTTTCATACTACTGAGTATTGGGATCAAACCACATGGCAATATTTCCACGATTAATGAGAGCTTGGTTGTATGAAGAACAATTCAGAGTACGATAAATTTTAGGAGTAGGCTTATTCATTTGAAAATTATATTGTGAAATCAGCCTTTAGAGATTGGCTTGTGCAATAAAACCCATTTTTTGAAAAAAATAAGATCCGTACTGTGAATTATATATTATCCATCTCAAAATGTGACTTCATAATTAAATAGCTTTTATTCACAAGATGTTGTTAAAACAACACTGATTTAAAAAAATGATGAAATATAAACAATAACTTGAACACATTTTTATCTAAGGGATTGAAAATTATTAATAATTAATATTGGCATAAAAGCTGCTCAATACAAGTGATATGAAATTGGAAATATCCTAAGGAATACCTATGTCACTTGTTATCGATAAAAAAGAAAATTCTAAGGAATTTGTAAAAAGCACTTTATCTGAAATTTGGGTTACTCGATGTCCAGTCCCAACAGCAACAGGTATCTCACTAAAACGTGGAACACTGATCAAAAAGTTTGAACAGCATGGTATTGATGTTGCTGTTTTACAAGATGCCCGTAAAGGTCTGTCTGTTCATCATTTTGATCATCAACTGCCAGCATTATTTCGTGAAGGTGGAAATGTTCCAGCATTAGCTGCTCGTTCTGAAGGTGCTCCAAGTCGACTCATTGGTTTGACATGGATTGATGAATGGCAGGTAATTATTGTTCGCCCTGATTCTGAAATCAGAGAACCGGAGCATTTAAAAAATGTAAAAGTTGCTTTACCTGAATATGCAGACAAACGGGCAGGTAGTATCTTTAGAGCGATGTCTTTACAGGGTATTCGAGGTGCTTTGCAACTCGCAAATTTAACCTTCCGTGATGTGGATTTTATTGAAGTCCCTGAACGAGCGGAATCGAATACACAACAACGTGATGCCAGTACCTATTGGTCTGGATTAGATGCGTTAATCACTGGTGAAGTTGATGCCGTTTATGTAAAAGGGGCATCTGCTGTTGAAGCAGCGACAAAACGCGGTTTAAAGGTTGGAATTGATCTGGATCAATTTGAAGATGTGACCTCCCGTGTAAACAATGGTACGCCTCGTCCTATTACCGTACATGAAGATTTGTTAAAAGATCACTTTGATGTCGTCGTTGATTTTCTCGAAGAGCTGTTTGATACCGCAGATTGGGCTCAAGATCATTTAGATGAAGTGCTGGTTATTCTTGAAGATGAAACGATTGCAGGCGCAGAGAGTGTCGCGACAGCCTACCGTAATAATTTTCATAAGTCTTTACATCCATCATTAAGTGAAGAGCGTTTAGAGCTTTTAAGACAACAAAAAGATTTCCTTTGGTTACATGGTTTTCTCGAGCGTGATGTCGATATTAATGCTTGGGTCGACCACCGTCCTTTGCTCGAAGTTTTAAAGCGCCGCCAAAATAAGCAATTTTAATAGGATATTGATCATGACAACACTTATTCAAACTCCACTTTCTCCTGAACTCAATGACTTTATCGGATTGAATCGTGAAAAAGCTGAATTTGCTTTTGAAGTATTCCGTGAAACAAGAACAATCACGGCAAATGGAACGGTTAATTTTGTTGAACGTGGACCTGATAATACCTTAGTCACTTTTAACTATGCAGGACCTTGGTCTAAAGATAAAAAAAGCAAAGTACTTGTGGAGACAATTGATGGTGAAGTTTTATTGGGAAGAAAAAATGCAGGTGGGCGTTATAACAAACTTTTTCGCGAGCATGCAGATGTCACCACAATATCTCATGTACACGCGCCGAATTTAGGGGCTTGGGCGCAAACCCATCGTACCTTACCGATTCGTTATGTGCCTGTTCAGCGCTTTCATTTATTTAAAGAACTACCAATTTATATTGATCGCCGTCAAGCAGAAGTAGATTTCATTTTAGATCAACTCAAAGTTGATATCGAACATCGAGCAATTTTAGAAGCCAACGGTGGTGCAACCGTATGGGGACGTCAGGGATTACAAGAAACAGCTGAATTTATTTTGTTACTTGAGGAAGGTGCACAGATTCAGCTACTTGCTGAATTAGCTGGGGGAAGCCGTGAATACGGACAGGGTGTTTTACACCAGCAATGGCGAATGAGTGGTTTAACCGATAAAGCGAAGTCGCTTGGATTACTTCCACTTCATTAGAAATCTGATTCAAATATAAATATAGAGAATACTATGGCTGTAAAACTTTTATGGTACCTCACTTCTCCGGATGGACCATATCCTTGGTTGGAATCTGGGCGGTGGGATACTGATTATGAACACTTGCAACAGATTGCGATTACTGCGGATCGACTTGGTTTTTACGGTTCACTTATGGGTACCAGCGAGTATGAAACACTTGCTGTTGCTGCAAGTTTAATTCCATTTACTGAACGTTTAAAGTTTCTGGTCGCCCAACATCCTGGAGAAGTCCAGCCAGCAGTATTGGCAAAATATGCGCAAACTTTTGATGCATTTTCTAAAGGGCGTTTGTTGTTTAATGTCGTCAATGGAAATGATAAAGGGTTGGCAGCTTTAGGTATTCACTATAATCATGACGATCGTTATGACTTTAGTAAAGAATACTGGACAGCATTTCAACATAACTATTTAGGTGATAGGTCTGGATTTGAGGGGGAGTTTATTCAAATTGCTCCACGTCTAGAAGGTGGATCTCCTATGTCCAAATGGCGTGGTCCAACTCAAAAGCAGGGTGTACCTTTATGGGGAGCAGGAACTTCTACGAAAGGCGTTCAGCATTCTGTTGAATTATTAGATGTGTATTTAAGTTTTGCGAATACGCCTCCGCTGCTTGGAGAAAAGTTCAGCAAAGTTGCCGTTGAGGCGGCAAAAATTGGACGTATTTTAGAGTTTGGCACTCGATTACAAATTATTGTTCGGGAAACAGAAGAAGAGGCTTGGCAGTATGCTCAGTCGTTACTCGACAAGATTGATATAAATTATGCAATTGAAGCGGTTAAACGGCAGCTTCCTTCTGATGAAACTTTTGAGAGTTATCAAAGCTCAAATCCGATCGTTCAAAGAAATCTCACTTTGTTACGACAAGGGGTATTACCTCGCGCAAAAGATTTTGAAATTTATCCTAATGTTTGGACGGGACCATCTTTATTTGGTTTTGATATTTTAAACCCAGCAGCAGGTACTGCCTTGGTTGGTAGTGCTGAAAATATTGCTGAACGAATTAAAGAATACGAAAGCTATGGTGTATCAGCCTTTATCTTATCTGGTTTTCCTTTAATTGGAGAAGCCTATCGTGTAGCTGATTTATTGTTCCCTTTATTAGAGCTAGATCATGGTTTTGAGTTACCTAAACTCAATAAAAATTCATCCATTGATTCTCTCTTGAATCAAGAAATTGCAGTTTAAGGGAGAAAAAATGAACAAAATTACACGTCGAGAATTGATTAAACAAACTGGATTAGGTGTTGGAGCTGTTGCTGCAATTAGCCTTATAGGATGTTCTAAAACTGATTCTTCAACTTCTGAGAATGCTCCTGCAAGCACAGCTCAAAATGATGCGCCGAAAAAAGGTGGTGTGATCAAAATTGGAGTGATCAATGGTAATCAAGCAGGTAATTTAGACGCGCATAAACCTATTGGTATGTCTAGCGCATTCAGAGGGTGGCCTTTATATGCAAAATTATGGGAATGGGGCAGAGATATTCAGCCTAAACTTGCACTTGCTGAATTTGCAGAACCAAATAATGATGGGACGAAATGGACCATTCGCCTAAAAAAAGGACTCGAATTTCATCATGGTAAAACGATTACTGCTGATGATGTTATTTTCTCCTTACGCCGTTTGACGGACCCTAAACTCGCTTCTCCATTTGCAGCCTATCTTTATTCTTTGCAAAGGAATGAGATTAAAAAGCGAGATGAATACACAGTTGAGATTCCTTTTACTCAAGGAAAAGGGTTGGTTGCTTTACCTGAGGCATGGATGAGTTGGGGAGGCATCGTTCCTACAGATTATGACCCAGTTAAAAATGTCGTAGGAGCAGGTCCCTTTAAGCTTGACAGTTTTACACCGGGTCAGCGTTCACGCTTTGTCCGTTTTGAAAATTACTGGAAAGAAAATAGACCTTATGCTGATGCAATAGAAATCATTGATTTTAAAGATCAGACAGGGCGTCTTGCTGCTTTGCAATCTGGTCAAATTGACATTGCTTCAGGTGTAAGTGCCGAGCATATTTCTTTAATTCAAGCCAATAAACGATTGAATCTAGTTTCATCTGAAACAGATGCTTGGCAATCTTTTGATATGAATACCTCAAAAGCACCTTTCAATGATCCTCGAGTACGTCAAGCTTTTAGATTGATTGCCAATAGAGATGATTTGGTTAAAAGGGCTTTAGCTGGTCAAGGACGAGTTGCAAATGATCTCTATTCCTTTAGTGATCCCGTGTATGACCACAGTATTTTACAGCGTAAGCAAGATTTAAATAAAGCGAAGGCATTGTTGAAAGAAGCTGGTTTTAGCAATAGCTTGGCGGTTGATTTGTATACAGGTCCAGATAGCAATGCCGCATTGGTTTTTGCTCAGCATGCGGCTCAGGCTGGTGTTATCGTTAATGTCAAACAGGTTGAAGCTGCCACCTTTGCTGATGCTGTAAAACAAGATTGGGCATTTAGTACAGGTTCAAACGTTTCACGACCTTTTTTATTAACTGTTTTACAAATTGATGGGCCTGGTGCGGCAAATAATAAAACTCGATTTAACAATGAACGTTTTACTGAATTGGTTCATACAGCATTACAACAGCCTGATTTGGAAAAACGCAAAGTTCTCATTCATGAAGCACAGCACATTCAACATGAGCAAGGTGGTTTGCTCATTTGGGGTTTTAATCATGTACTCGATGCACATTCTGGCCAAATTGGTGGCGTAACACCAGATCGCACAGGCTTCGCTGCGTGGCGTACAGATGAATTTTGGCGTAGGGGGTGACCGCTATGACAACGCAATCCAGCAAAATAGAGACAGCCATTACACATCAAACAATGACGAGATCATTTGAAATACCCGCATGGTTGCCTTGGTTTTTCACACGCTTGTTGTCAGGTGTATTGGTTGTTTTTGTGATTAGTCTCATTGTATTTATTGCCACACAAGCACTCCCATCTGATCCGGCTCGCGTCATTTTGGGTCCAGAAGCAACGGATGCGACGGTTCAAATACTTCGTGAACAATTGGGTCTGAATGATCCAATATTGATTCAATACTGGCATTGGTTGAGTCAATTATTGCAAGGTAATTTTGGCCGTTCGATTGATTCAAATGTACCTGTTGTGCAGATTATTCAGAATTATTTTGGTAACACCGTTGTATTAACGATCTTGGTTATTGCCATTACTGTACCACTTTCTGTGGTACTGGGTGTGTGGCTTTCACTCCGTCGAGATAGCAAACTAGATCGTATTATTGTTTCTAGCTCTATTCTATTCAAGGCTGTTCCAGGATTTGTGATTGCAATCTGGTTAATGATGTTTTTCTCAACTTCAATCCTGCACATATTACCAGCTGCATCCTTGTTGATTCCAGAACAGTCAGCTTTTAGCCAAATAGAGTTTTTAGTTTTACCGATTTTAACTTTAGCCTTATCGCTTATTCCATATCTGATGCGTTTAGTTCGTGGTTCCATGATTGATGCACTTGAGTCCGACTATGTGACCTCTGCACGATTACGTGGTATTCCTGAGCGACGGATCATATGGAAACATGTTTTACCAAATGCATTGGTGCCAGTGGTGCAGGGAACAGCATTAACGATACGAGTTCTGTTGAGCGGTGCTCTCATCATTGAAGTGGTTTTCAGTTATCCCGGTATTGGTAATGCACTCAATGCAGCAATTGAATTAAGAGATATCCCGACCATTCAAGCAATTGTTTTATTGCTGACCATTTGTGTGGTAGCCGTTAATTTAATTGCAGATTTAATCACGACCTTACTTACACCAAAAATACGAACAGCCAAAAGACATAAAGCTCGTTCGCCTGGTCTTCGTCAAGCATTACGCTTATGGAAGTCGGGTCGACCAATTACAGTAAAACCTGTTGACCGCCGTAATGCGTTAAAGAACATTCAGCAAGGAGGTGGGAAATGAGCTCACTTCATTGGTACCAAAGAAATTTTTTCCAAACATTAATTCGTGAAAGACAAGTACGTTTTGGATTTGTAGTCACGACCTTAGTGTTGATTTTTGCGCTGATTGGACCGCTTTTGGTTCCATTTGAGCCCACTGCTTTAATTGGCATGACATATGGTCCGCCTGAAGGAAAATCGTTTCTTGGATATGATTATATTGGTCATGATGTTTGGTCGCGTGTACTTTCTGGTGGGGCTTCTATTATCTGGATGACACTGGCTGCCAGTTTGGTTGCATTAATTATTGGCTCTAGTTTAGGCATATTCGCTGCTTTTGCTCGAAATAAGATTGATCAGTTCGTGACTTGGCTTACAGATGTTTTTATGGCCTTTCCAGATCTTATATTGGTCTTGCTTATCGTTTCAATGTTAGGTCGGGAACCTTGGCTCATTGTTTTAACGGTTTCAATTGCTTTTATTCCTGGCGTAGTGCGTCTTGCACGAAGCGTTGCACTTAATCTGGTGGAACAAGAATATATCGAAGCAGCCAGAATTCTCGGGTACTCAAAAACCTATATTTTATTTCGTGAAATTTTACCCAACATGTTGACGCCTTTACTCATTCATCTTGGTGTGATGCTGACATGGGCTGTGGGTATGTTATCTGGTTTGGCTTTTCTTGGTTATGGTGTAGCACCTCCAGCAGCCGATTGGGGTCTCATGATTAATGAAAATCGCGCTGGTTTATTGGTGCAGCCGTGGGCGGTATTTGCTCCTGTCATCTTAATTGCTTTATTTGCACTCGGAACCAATGTATTGGCTGAGGGCGTTGGACGTGCAGCAGCTCGGATTGAGGAAAAATAAGCATGGCAGATCTATTTAAAAATACCGTATTAACTGTAAAAGACTTAACCGTGGCATTGATCAACACTGGCAATCATATCGTTTCAAATATTTCATTTAGCCTACGAGAAGGTGAGGTCCTAGGATTAGTAGGAGAGAGTGGTTCAGGTAAAACGACATTATCAAGTGCCTTATTGGGCTATGCACGATATGGAGCCAAGATTATTCAAGGCACAATTGAACTGGATGATCAAGATATTCTCAGTTTAGATGATCATGCTTTGCGTCAGGTTCGCGGTTATAAAATTAGTCATGTCGCCCAAGATCCTGGAACAGCACTCAACCCAGCATTAAGTATTGAACAACATTTATTTGAATTATTAGATGTCCATCAGGCACGGTTATCGAGCGCTGAAAAATACCAAAAGGTTGCCAAAATTTTAAATGAAGTGGGATTGCCGCATGATGAGCTATTTCTAAAGCGTTATCCTCATCAGCTTTCGGGGGGGCAACAACAACGAATTTTATTGGCCTTGGCATTCTTGCTACAGCCACGTTTGATCGTTTTGGATGAGCCAACCACCGCGTTAGATGTGACGACACAGACCTTGGTGTTGAACATCATTCGTAAATTATGTCAGGAGTATAACGTTGCTGCTATCTATGTATCGCATGACTTAACGGTGGTAAAAGATATTGCAGATCGGGTGATTGTTCTGTATTCGGGTCGAATTGCTGAAGATGCGGTATTAACCCAACTATTTGAAACGCCTAAACACCCTTATACGCAAGGTTTACTGAATGCCATTCCCGATGTGGCCATTCGCAAATATTTATCTCCAATTGAAGGGCATGCTCCTTCGCCCAATGAGCGTCCAGTGGGATGTGCTTTTGCGACACGTTGTGCTTTCGCCACAGATATATGTCGTCAAAAACAACCTGAATTAACTCAATTAGAAGATGAATTTGATCCGCATTTTGTTGCTTGTCACCATTCGAATCATGTCGGTGTGATTAATTTTAAAGAGATTGATCATCAAGTGATTGAAAGAGAAGCAGACCGGGACGCTCTATTAAAAGTTGAACATATTCATGCATGGTATGGGCAGCAACAGGCACTTTTTGATATTTCATTTCAACTCAAAAAAGGCGAATGTTTAGCATTGGTGGGTGAATCGGGCTCAGGAAAAACCACTTTATCGCGTGTCATTGCTGGCTTGAATGAAAATGCAGATGGACAAATTACATTAGCAGATGAAGTTTTGTCGTTGCGTGGGCAACAGCGTCATTTGCAGCAGCGGCATAAACTGCAATATATCTTTCAAAACCCTTATAAGGCTCTGAATCCAGCGCATACGATTGGTCAGACATTAATTAAAGTTGTGCAGCATTTCTTTGGAGCATCTCGACAAGAAGCCATAGAAAAAGTCACGCAGGTACTTAAACAAGTCTCTCTACCTATACAAGTTCAGGAACTCTATCCAAGAGATTTATCGGGTGGGGAGCGACAACGAGTGGCTATCGCGCGAGCTTTGCTGTGCCAACCTGATGTTTTGATTTGTGATGAAATCACATCTGCTTTGGATGTTTCAGTTCAGGCTTCTATCTTAAAACTGCTACAAGACCTCCAACAGCAAGGTGTGACCTTACTATTTGTGACCCATAACCTAGGGGTTGTTCGTGCAATCGCAGATCGAGTCGCCGTATTAAAAAATGGACATATTGTTGAATATGGCGAAACAGATCAAGTGCTGAGTCACCCTCAACATACATATACCAAAACTTTGCTTACCCATGCGCCAAGCTTGTTTAAAGACAAGGTACTTGAAGTTTGCGCATAAAAAAGAACAGATTTTCCGGAGTTAACAATGAACGACATTAACCAACGTAATTTTTTAGAATTAGGTAGTATCAGGCATATTCAAAGTGAGCAAGAAGCACTTGATATTGCAAAAGAGGTGGCGGATCAACTGAATCAATTTGCTCGAAACCCTAGTTACAACAAGACTATACCTTATGAACAGGCTCGCTTAATTTCAGAAGCGGGTTTAACTGCGATTATTGTACCCAAGCAATTTGGGGGCTTAGGCGCAAGTATTTCAACCTTGGTCAATGTGGTGAAAATTATTTCATCCGCTGATGGTGGTGTCGGGCAGTTATTACAGATTCACTTCACCATGTTCCGAGGCGTTTTAACGGGCTATGACGAAGACATTCGTGATCAGTTACTGGGTGATATCTTAAGCGGAAAGCGTTTGGGTAATGCACTTGCAGAAGTGGGTGGTAAAGATAAATTTCAGCATAAGACGCGTGTAGAGCGAAATTCAGAAGGGCAATTAATTTTAAATGGCAGTAAATTCTATTCTACGGGCTCTTTACTTGCAGAATGGATTTCCTTATTTGCGGGTAGTGATGATGGACCTGTGTCGATTTTAATTCATCGTGATACGCAGGGAGTGGAGTTGCTTGATGACTGGGATTCGATGGGACAAAATAATAGCGTCAGCGGCACTGTTAATTTTAAAGATGTGATTGTTGATGAACGTTATGTTGCCAAGCGAAATACGGGTGGTTTAGGTACTGTTTTACGTACAGGACTTACATGGCCTCAAATTTTACATGCTGCAATGGACACAGGAATTGCCAAAGGTGCCCTACAAGGCGGGATTGATTATTTACAACATCATGCTCGACCTTGGGTAGAAAGTGGGGTTGATTCGCCTACGCATGAACCTCATATCATCAAACAGATTGGTGAATTCGCTGTTTTGCTTCGTTCAGCTGAGGCATTATTGGATCGTTCAGCACAGATTTTTGAACAACATTTGGCAAATGTAGAAGATGAAGATTTACAAACTGAACTGATTTTATCGGTTGCTGCTACCCGTAGTCAGTCTGATCATGCATCTTTAAAAATTTCGAGTGAAATTTTTGGATTACTTGGGGCAAGTTCAACTTTATCGAAATGGAACCTAGACCGCTTCTGGCGAAATGCAAGAACCCATACCACACATGATCCAATTCGTTGGAGGTTATATCATGTTGGAAATTATTATTTAAATAATATTCCACCAGGAGAATATAACTCCGTGCTTTTAAAGAAGCAGGCGGAAAATGTGACTAAATTTTCTAAGTAAAAGGAAGTCCATAAAAAGGTTGTCATTACGACAACCTTTTGCTTTTTGTATCGTTAAGCCACGTGAGTTTGAATAGAAATATCTTTTGCCAGCCATTCACGAACATTAATTTGTGTAGGAATAAAGTTCCAGCGATAGAGAAAATCACTCAAGTCTTGTAAAGCAATAATAGAGATTTCATCAAAGTTAGTGTTCAGTTTCAAATGTGCATCCGCACCGTATGCCGCATGAACCCATTGCTCACTACTATTACATTCTTTTGCTAGATAACGATGGGTTTCGTCGGCGTGTGCATGTGCCCATTGTTCTGCTTGTAAAACAGCATCAACAATCGATTGTGCTTGCTGAGGATATTGCGTTAGAAAATCTTCATCAACAGTGAGCGTTCTTGGTGTTCCATTATTAGAGCGTAGAATAGGGTCTGGATGTGAGCCAATATCAATAATGGTATGCAGGGCGAAATCATGGGCAATCTGCGCAGCATGTGCACCTTTTAAAAAAATGGCATCTACATCACCTTTAATTAATGCCACAATCTCTGCACTTGCGTTGATTTTGTTGCGATTACCATAAAAGCTAGAATCATTTTCTTCTGGCTGTTGTTGCTGTGCTGTTAAAATATCTGCTCGTAAACAGTCAACTAACTCAAGATCGCTTACCTTCATATTTACTGTTTTTAAGGCATTTTCTAAACCACGAATCGCCTGTGCACGTGAGAAATCAATAATTGCATCTTGATTTAATGGAATTCCAAAACGTTTGCCTTTTAGGTCAGCAACAGTTTTGATGTTTGAATCGTAGCGTGTTAACAATAATTGAACTTCATCTGCCCAAGATAATCCAATCACTTTAGTTTTTTGACCAGATGCATATGCCCAAAGTGCTGGAATACTGCCGCCGTGTCGAACTGAATTGGCAAGGGTATGGTTAAAATGAGAGTTACGAATATCTTTGGAATTTGATTCTCGAATTGATTTTATTTCAATCTGTTGCTCATTAAACTTTTCTTTGAGCCAGCCTTTTTGAATTGAAATGCCTAGACCTGTTGGTACAGGGCAGCGAGTGTACCAAAGTGTGTTTAATGATTGAGTTTGAAGTGTTGTCATCATGACATCCTTTTGTGATTTTTATGCTTTAAAGCAAAATTGATGCCATTTGTTAAATTATTGATATTTATTAAATATTTTTAATATCATTTTTTATGATGTTGATATATCAAATTTTGTTGCGATTACAACAAAAGAATTACGCTGTTGTTTTAAAAACAACACTTCTATAAATGGTTTTTCATAAAATTAATATAAAACAATTATTTAAAATATTTTTTTCAATCATTAATTTGGCATGAATCTCGCACTCATACGAAATCTTAAATTTTTTCTATCTTTTATGTTTAAAAATTATCCATTATTGCGAAGTTTGGCTTTATACCGTTTTATGCCCTATCGTTTCTTATTGACAGCGACCTTATTTGTTATTGCAAATATAGGCTTAGCAATCCAACAATATTCAATCGGTCATGCGATTGATACCTTAAAACATAGTGAAAGGGAAACTTTATTTCAGCATGCATTTTCTGATCCTTTAAACCCTTGGTTTTGGTTTATTCTACTTGCGAGTATTGCTGGCATTAGGGCAGTTGTTCAGTATCTGGCAGGGTTAAGTGCTTTAAGCATTGGTCAGCAATTACTGAGTATTTTAAGAGAAAGAATCTTTTCTCAAGTACAGCATTTAGATGTTTCATGGCACTGGAAACATGGATTGGGAGAGGTGTTATCTCGAACTACCCGTGATTCAGATAAATTAAAAGAAGCGCTGATCAATTTTTGGCGACAAGTGTTTGAGTCAAGTCTGGTTGTTGCTGTAACTGTCGGACTCTTGTGTTGGTACCATCCTTGGCTGGGAGTAGTTCCTTTATTATTTATTTTTTTAGGGCTTGGGGTTCTGTTTAAACTGACCAATCAATTGGTTGTATTGGATCATCAAGTTGCATCTACCTACGAAAAAGTCAGCGATAGCTTAGCGGAAAGCGTGAATGGGATTCGGGTGGTCAAAGCGTTCCAACTTGAAGATAAACTTTTACAGCGCTTTAATCATACCGTAGATCTATTTATTCATCATTCCATTCAGACCATCAGCACAAGTGCAAAAAAGTTACCTATCCCGCAAGTGATTATTGCATGCTCTTATTTATGGGTCATCGCTTTTGGTGCTTATTTAATTGGACAAAATCAGTTACAAGTGGGGCAATTCGTCGCTGCCATTCTCATGGCAAATTTATTGGTGTTTCGTATTGAAAGCATTGGTCAGGTCTTACATATTTTTGCTGATGCACGTTCATCTGCAACAAGAATCTGGCAAATGTTAGATCAGAAGTCCGCAATTGAAGATCAACTATGTCCTCTGCCTTTGCAATGGCGTGATGAGTTAAATATTAGATTAGAGAATGTAAGCTTTCAGGATGAGACAACGCAAAAGTATATTTTAAAACACTGCCATGTTGAATTTCGAGCAGGTGAAATCGTTACTGTTGTCGGTAAGACTGGCTCAGGTAAAACGACATTGATGAATTTACTCAATCGGTTTATTGACCCAACAGAGGGTCAAGTTTTGATTGGCTCTGAGCAAACGGGCTGGACAAATATTAAAGATTTAAGCCTATTTGAATTACGTCATTTGGTTCAGATCATTCCTCAGGAAAATTTCTTTTTTAGCGGCACATTGGCAGACAACTTAAGAATTGCTAAGCAAGATGCAACGGAGCAAGAGATGAGGGATGCTTTACATTTAGCGTCTGCATCAGAACTATTACAACGACTTGATGATGGACTAGACACGCTGATTGGGGACAAGGGCGTTACCTTGTCGGGAGGACAAAAACAACGTCTTGCTTTGGCCCGTTCCATTCTCAAGAATTCACCCATTTTAGCTTTAGATGACTCAACCAGCGCCTTAGATGCGACCACAGAAAAACAGGTTTTACAGCGGCTATCAGCACTTTCTGGTAGTGGCAACCATTTGAATAAAACAATCATTATTAACTCTAATAAACAGACCACGATTGCTTTGTCTGATCGAGTGATTGTTCTTGATCAGGACCACATTATTACCCAAGGCACGCATGCTGAATTAGTTCAAGATTGTTTATTTTATCGTGAGTTGATGGGCTTTCAGTTACAACAGCAGGAGATTCATGCATGAATAGCAGTGTTAAAAATTTCCGCCCATTCGCAAAGTCAACTGATCTACAAATCGAAGAAAATTTAGCTAATATCTCAATTCATAGAGGAATGTTAACAAAACTTATTCCTTTGGTTTATCCTATCCGTTACTTGCTGCTTGCATTAATTGCAGTAGAAATTTTACAAGTGATGAGCGTTTTTGTTCGACCTTGGGTGGTGAAATATATTCTGGATTCGGGATTTCAACTAATTGCTGGAAAAATGGTATTGCATCAGCCTGTTCTATGGATTGCGATGAGCATTTTGGCATTGAGTTGGATTTGTCGTTTTGCGTTAGCGGGCGTATCAAAATACCTTTCAGGCAGAGCAGCCTTGAAAGTAATTAATGATTTAAGACGTTCTCTATTTCAGCATATCCAAAGTTTAAATATTGGGTATTTTGATCGTACCAAGGCTGGCAGGATTATTTCGCGGGCTGATCGTGATGTCGAAACGTTAGAGCCTGTTTTAATACAAGGGCCACCAGAACTACTTTCCGCAATTTTGCGTTGTGGATTAGCTTCAGTACTTCTTTGGCATATCTATCCACCTTTCTTTTGGTGCTTATTTGCGACGCTACCCATTTTATTTGGGATGACTGCAATTTTTAAGAAATCATCGCAAAAACACTGGGGACGAGTTGCAGAGGAACGCAGTCGATTTACTGCTCATTTGGTTGAAACAGTAAATGGAGCAAAAATCATTCAGCAGTTAAATTACACAGCAACCAATCAATCTCGTTATCAAGAATTATTGAAAGATTTTAATAATTCTATTATTTATGGCAGTAAGCGGACCAGTTGGTTTGCTCCTTTTACAGGCTTACTTTCAACGCTAGCCACTGCTGGATTTATTGTGATTGGTAGTTATGCGTATAGTGATGGCTTGATTAGTATTGGGCAATTTGCAGAAAGTATTTTCTATGTATTTTTATTCTTAGCGCCCTTACAGGAACTGACTGATCTATTTGAACGTTATGCCAATGGTGCAGCATGTGCACAACGTATATTTCTACTTTTAGATACACAATCTACGATTCAAGAACAACCGAATGCTATAAAGCTTGAACAGTTAAACGGTCATATTCGATTTCAGTCAGTCGATTTTGCTTATACCCACAAACCTGTTTTACAAAATTTTAATTTGGACATTGACGCTGGAAAAATAATTGCGATTGTAGGGCCAACAGGGCATGGCAAGAGTACCATGGCTCAGTTGCTAACACGGTTTTATGAACCTCAGCAGGGTGGAGTTTTTCTAGATCGTTATCCAATACAAGATATTCAGCTTGCCAGTTTAAGACGACATGTGAGTATTGTTTTACAAGATAATGTTTTATTTAGTGGAACAATTTTAGATAACTTGCGTTTGGTACAACCTGATGCTTCAGATCAGCAACTTATCCAAGTCATTGAAGATTTGGGAGCAGCTGAGATTTTACAACAGCTATCGCAAGGTTATTTCACTGAGGTCGGGGCGCTTGGTAAAAATCTTAGTCAGGGACAAAGACAACTTGTTTGTTTGGTTCGTGCCTATTTGGCAAATCCTAAAATATTAATTCTAGATGAAGCAACATCTGCAATTGATATTTATACTGAGCAAAAAATACAATATGCGCTTAGACGCTTATGCCAAAATAGAACCTGTATTGTCATTGCTCATCGGCTGAGTACCATTCGTGAGGCTGATAAAATTGTTCTAATTGAAAATGGTCATGTCGTAGAGCAAGGTTCGCATGAGCAGTTAATACAGCAGCAGTCAGCTTACTTTCAATTATATCAGTCCTATCTACAAAATCAGCTGGTCTAAGCGGTTTTAAAATATTAAAACTGTAGTTTTATAAACATTTTTTTGAATCATTGTTTAAATTTAAACAATGATTCTTTTATTTTTTTGTTCAATACATTGATAATAAAGAATAAAATATTTGGCATTGGCTTTGCTATATCGGTTTATATCGTTAAGGAAGCTTATATGCGTACATATTTTTCTCAATTCATTTTTCACTCCTCTCTTTTTGCACTGAGCACACTCACTGCCTCAATTACGATGGCAAATGATCAAAAGAATTTGTCAGAGAAAGAGGACGCCATCACATTACAATCTGTCGTGGTCACTGGGTCTAGGCGGGCAATTCATAGTTCACTCGATGCGCCTGCACCTGTTGATATTATTTCGCCTCAAGCTTTGTTGTCGACAGGTGAGGCTGATTTATCAAGAGCACTTGCCAAAATTTCTCCATCGGTATCTTTACCAACGTCACCTGCAGGTGGATTTGGTGCTGCAGTTGCACCAGGTATTGCTTTAAGAGGTTTAACTTCTGATCAGACACTCGTACTGATTAATGGTAAACGTCGTCACACATCTGCGTATTTTACTCGGCAATCTTATGCAGGTGGACGTGGTGCGGCTGGTGTGGATTTAAGTTTAATACCAATTAGTGCGGTAGAACGTGTCGAAATTTTACGTGATGGTGCCGCAGCCCAATTCGGTTCGGATGCTGTTGCAGGTGTGGTCAATATTATTTTAAGGGCTAAGGATTCTGGCGGTAATGTAAATTATCAAAGTGGTGGTTTTACACAAGGTGATGGTGAACAACATAAAATTTCAGCATGGAAGGGTTTTGCTTTACCAAATGATGGCTCACTAACTTTGGCTTTTGATGCAGGAACCCGTGAATCCGCAAATAACACGTTGCCTGATAATCGGGTTTTTTATAATAGTTCGAGCAATTCAAATCACCAATATACTGAAAATGATACGCCTTATCGCAATTGGAAATTTGGTACTCCAGAACTTAAAAATCAAGTTAATCTAAGTTTTAATGCAGATTTACCACTGAAAGAAACGCTCGCATTCTATAGTTTTGGTACTTATGGGCATCGTGAAACTATAGGCGAAAATTTCTATGAACCTCCATCTTCTACTGCCGCAATCAATAGATCCCCGTATTTTAAAGAAATATATCCAGATGGGCGTATTACAGAAAGTTTGGTGAATGTAGATGATTTTTCGATCACAGTAGGGGCGAAAAATGGAACTCAAAAAACAGGAAAACTAGATGTTTTTGCAACTTATGGCAACAACAAGGTGAGTACTGAACAAGGAAATGGTTTTAATCCAAGTTATGGTTTAACTTCCCCAACAAAGTATGATTTGGGCAATAATGTATTTTCTCAATTAAATACGGGCGCAGATTATAGTCGTGATTTCACTGTGTCATGGTTATATAGTCCATTGACAGTATCGACAGGGGCTTTATATCGTTGGGAGCAGTATAAACAGCAGGCTGGTGATCGAGTCGCTTATACTCGTGGTCCTTACTATGATGCTGCGAATGCACCTGAAATTTATGCAGGTATCACTGACCAAGATGTACGAAGTATTAGTCGTGATGTGTATGGTGCATATCTCGATTTAGAAGCTGATCTTATTCAAGATTTAAATGCGGGCGTTGCTTTGCGATCTGAACACTATTCAGATTTTGGTAGCACCACCAATGGAAAACTCACACTAAAATATAATTTTGACCCTCAATTTAGTATTCGTGGTTCTGCAAGTACTGGATATCGTGCACCATCCTTAGCACAATTAGGCTATTCAACTTATAGTGTGCAAACTGTCCAAGGCTCAGATGGCATTTGGCGGGATGTCCAGCAGCGTACTTTAGTTGCAGGTAGTGAAGCAGCACAATTGGTTGGCGGTAATAAAATAAAGCCTGAAAAGTCGACCAACTTCTCTTTAGGCTTTGTTTGGGAACCTATTGCTAAAACGGCTGTCACTTTAGATATTTATCAGATTGATATCAAAGACCGTATTTTACTTTCTGATAATATTTCAGGTAGCTTAATTACCAATGCTTTTGCAGGGACTCCTTACGCCAATATTAATAATGTCGCGTTTTTTAATAACCTCTTAGACACTCGAACTCGTGGTTTAGAAATTACTGCGAAGCATGATTTAGATTTAAATGATTATGGGAATTTGAGGCTAAACCTCGGCTTTGCAACCAATGATAATGAAATTACGAAAGCACGAGATGCCATTACCTCTAAAGGTGATGTGATTTCATCCAATGCTATTGCTGGTCGTAATACTCAAAGTCTAATTGAATCTGCAGCACCTAAAAATAAATTAACTCTAGGTACAAATTGGGAGAAAAACGCGTGGAGTGTCAATATAAACTTACGCCGTTATGACAAATGGACCATTCAAAATAATACCAATCCAAACTTAGATCAAACATTTGATCCGCAATGGGTGGTTGATTTGGATATTGGGTATAATGCTGACCAATTTGTGAAAGGTTTAAAACTTAATGTCGGTGCAGTGAACTTATTTAATAGTCATCCGGACCGTACAATTTCTCAAGATCCATATGGCGTAGTGAAATACAGCTTTAATGCACCAGAAGGTTCTTTTGGCACCTATTTGTTTGGTCGTATTAGTTATGACTTTTAAGATAGGGAATCAATATGAAACTTAAAATGCTTGTTGCAAGTTCACTTTATCTGCTGCTGGATTTGCAGAGTAGTTTTGCAAATTCTCCTGTTATTGAATACAAATCTAACCCTTTGTATGGCGATAAAAAACTGTCTAATTTTTATGAGTGGAATGAAAAAATACCAACTCAACCAGGACTTTTATTGCGAACAGAGCCTTTAAATGAAGGAATTCGTCTAAAAGAAGCCTCTGATCAATACCGAATATTGTTTAGTTCAACCAATGGGCTAGACAGTAAATCTCCGACTATTGTTTCGGGTTCATTATTCATTCCAAAAGATGAAGTTCCAAAAGGTGGCTGGCCACTTCTAGTTTGGGGACATGGCACAGTTGGATTGGCAGATCAGTGTGCACCTTCTTGGTCGGGGAGAGTTTATCGCAATGCGCATTATTTAAACCAATGGCTCAAACAGGGGTACGCCATAGTTGAGCCTGACTATCAGGGACTTGGCGTAGCTGGGCCACATTTGTTAATTAACGTACCACAGCTTTCGTTTAATATTTTGGATAGTGCTCGAGCAGCATTGCAAGCAAAGCATAATATTTCTAATCGAATAATTATTGCAGGTCAATCTCAAGGTGGTGCAGCAGCATTCGGTGCAGCATCGTATTCCGCGACTTATGCACCCGATTTAAATATTAAAGGAACTATTGCGACAGGTGTGATTTATAAACCCAAGCAAGCGGACCGACCAACATTAAATATTACCAATCGTAATGTTCCTAATCCAGCCTTAGCATACCAAATACTGGGTTTTCATGTTTTACAACAATATGACCCAAGTTTAACAGCAGCGGATGTATTTACTCCTAAGGCGATTGACTTGGTTGAGCATTCACGAGCGCAATGTGCAGCAGATATTTTCGCTGACGTAAGTTTTGAAAAGTTAAGTTTCAATGATGCTCTCTTGGCAGAGCCTTCTGAGAAATATCAAAAGCTTCTGGCTAAATTTGATCAGCAGTATAGTGCCTATCCAACCTTAAAAATTAGTCATCCAGTATTTATTGGTACAGGGGCGGATGATCGTACGCCTGATGCTCGTAATCAAATGCAACTCGTTAAAGATGCATGTGCAGCAGGAACTCAAGTACAAGCCCATTTATATCATGGTCTTGGTCATAGTGAGGCTGTTCCTCGTTCGCTAAAAGATGCCATCCCATTTGCTCAGTTGGCTTTAAGTGATCAAGCCATTCCAAATACTTGTTCAATCAATTTAAAATAAGAGATATTTATGAAATTTAATCAGTGGTTTAGTGTTTTTGGTTTAAGTGTGCTCAGTAGTACAGTTATTTTATCTACAACACAGTTACAGGCCAAAACAGCGTTACAAGCTCAAGAAAAATATGGTGATGGTCGCGTATCTGAGTTTTATACATGGAATAAAAGTATTCCTACAAAACCTGGGGAGCTATTACGTTCTGAACTTATAACCACCCCATATATTGCATTGGATAACGCAAGTGAGGCAATACGAGTTCTCTATAGTTCTACAAGTGGAAAAGACAGTAAAACACCGATTGTAGTATCTGGTACAGTTCATATTCCCAAAGGTAAAGCGCCTGTAGGTGGATGGCCTGTAGTTTTATGGGCGCATGGAACTGTAGGGCTAGCGGATAGTTGTGCACCGTCTTGGAATGGTCGTTCTTATCGGGATGTTAAATATTTAAATCGCTGGTTGAGCGAAGGTTTTGCAGTCGTTGCAACTGATTACGAAGGATTAGGGGTAGCAGGGCCACATCTACTCATCAATAATCCGATGTTGGCATATAGTATTTTAGACAGTGGACGAGCGGCTTTAAAAACCAAGCTTCCATTGGCAAACAAGTTTGTGATCGTTGGTCAATCCCAAGGAGGGGCAGGTGCAGTTGCTGCCTCATCCTATTCAGCGACTTACGCACCTGATCTGAATATTAAAGGTTCAATTGGTACAGGTGTGATTTATAAAGATCCACAAGCAACAGCCGCTGAAAATGATCTGAAGTTAAATCCATATGAAGTGAGTCCTTCATTGGCTTATGGAATTTATAGTTTTTTAGTTGCTCAAAGCTTAAACCCTGCAATTAAAGCAGAAGATATTTTTACACCAGAAGCATTGCCGTTGGTGGAACAAGGACAAAATGCCTGTTTAGTGGGTTTTATGTCTGATATTCAATCTTCTGGCTTATCTCCAGCAAAAGCTTATAAGCCAAATCTCCCTGCATATTACAAAGAAGCACTCGAGCAACAATCTAATGCTTATGGGTATTATCCAACCTTAAAAATTAATCATCCGTTATTTATAGGTACTGGAGCAAATGATGTTACACCAGATGCTCGTAATCAGATGAAACTTGTTGCAGATGCATGTAAAGCAGGAACTGTAGTTGAAGGACATCTTTATCATGGTTTAGGTCATAGTGAAACGGTAAATGCCTCTTTAAAAGATTCAATTCCCTTTGCTAAAAAGGTGATTGCAGGAGAGAAAATTCAGGCTATTTGCAAGCCTGACTTGCAATAAAAGATGACTTAAAGATTTTCGTACTGAAGAAAATCTTTATTTTAAAAAGTCGCTCTTCAACGATATTGAAGAGCGACTTTATACTTTAAATGTTTAAGCGATACGCTTTAATCTTTTTGCAGCCTCTTCACGTACAGCAGGGATGATATAGCGACCATAATCGACTGTATCATAGATAGGATCGTAGCCTCGATTTAAAAAGGTGGTAACACCTAAATCTACATAATCGAGTAATGCAGCAATAATGGTGTCTGGTGTACCAACTAAGGCAGTGGTATCACCATAAGCCCCTACAGCAGTTGCTGTGGGCATCCATAAGGCACGATCATGTCGATCACCTTGTTGCGCTGCTGCCAATAAGCGTTGTGAACCAATCCCCTTGATTTTGTGTCCTGACAAAGTTCCATTATTTTGAAAAGTTGGATTGTTCTGAATATCTGCAAGAATCTGTGCTGCACGCTGCCAAGCAAGTTCTTCAGTTGGACCAATAATAAGACGTACGGATAAGCTCACAGGGGGCTGCGGTTTATTGGCTTGTTCTGCTGCGAGCTTTAATTTTGTAATTTGATCTTTTACACCAGCCAATGGTTCTCCCCAAAGCGAATAAAGGTCTGCATGGCGGACTGCAATATCATAAGCAATATCGGATGAGCCACCGAATGAAATCGGGATTGTTCCATTGACTGGCTTTAACGGACAGAAAGCATTTTCTAACTTAAAGTACTTACCTTCATAACTAACAGGTTGATCACTTTGCCAGAGCTTCTGAATAATATCTAGATATTCACCAGTTCGTTCGTAACGTTGAATTTTATTGACAATATAATCACCTTCTTGAGGCTCAGCTGTAATTCCCGTAATTGCATGTAAACGGATTCTTCCACCACCTGTAGTATGGTCAAGTGTCGCAAAAGAACGTGCAGCCAGATTTGGTGTTACAAGTGCAGGACGATGGGCAATCATAAACCCTAGTCGCTCAGTATGCTGTGCCAGATAAGCTGCGATTTGTGCACTGTCAGGGCTACTTGGTCCGCTGGCAATTAAAACTTTATCAAAACCCGCATATTCATGTGCCCGTGCATGATAACGTAGATAGTCGAGGTCTATTTTATGACCAATACGTGTACCTTTGGTTTCTGACCATTGATTAGGGAAAACCATACCAACAAATTCGATGCTCATTATTAAACCTACTTCGTGGATTTTTAAACCAATGAGCAAATTAAATGCCAAGTTTAAACTTATATAAAATAAGTGATTAGGGAATAGTATTTTAATCAGGTGTCTATATTTGATCAAAAGTATTTTTATTATGCTTGGGAATCAACATTTCATAAAATGAGAATTATATTTTTAATAAGGTTATAAGTTTGATTTTTTAAAGTAATAAATATTTAAATTATGGATTAATTATCTATAATTATTATTTATCAGTTTTGTAATTGAATTGTACTATTCTATTTTAATATCATCCTAATCTATTTAAAGGATTAATTATGAAATCCTATTTGGATAATGATTATAAAGTAATTACTTTGCCTGATAACGGAGTACCAGTAAAACCAATTCGAGCAAAAGCAATTATTTTCTCAGATCAAAACTCCCGTAAATTGTTAAATCAAGTTGAAACCATTGCCCCAAGCTCTGCCAGTGTTATCATTCAAGGTGAGTCGGGCACAGGTAAAGAGCTGATTGCACGCGAAATTCATTTGAAAAGTGACCGTAAAAACAAACCTTTTCTTGCGGTGAACTGTGGTGCTTTGGTTGAAACCTTAGCGGAGTCTGAATTATTTGGCTATGAAGCAGGTGCTTTTACTGGAGCACATAAGACACGTGCTGGTATTTTTGAAACAGCAGATGGTGGCACCTTATTCTTGGACGAGGTGGGGGAGTTGCCATTGTCTCTACAAGTCAAGCTATTACGTGTACTACAAGAAAAAGAAGTGATGCGGGTAGGCGGTCGTAAACCAATTCCAATCGACGTACGTATTCTATCTGGTACGCATGTAGATTTGCGTAAGGCGGTGGCTGAAAACAAGTTTAGACTCGATTTATACTACCGTTTGAATGTCGTGGTATTGAATATTTTGCCATTACGGGAACGTAAAGGCGATATTTTACCTTTAGTTGATTTTTTCTTAAATTCGTATTCTCAGAAGCTGATTACCACCAAGCCAAATATTAGTGATAGAGCAAGAAATGCACTCCTCAATTATAGTTGGCCAGGGAACATTCGCGAATTGGAAAACAATATCCATTATGCTTTGCTGATGAGCAGTGGTAAAACGATTGATATTGAACATCTGCGTTTTTCAGAAGAAGGTGGGTCAGCAGCATTACCTGATAGTGATTTAATTCAGGAGTTTGAAGATATCCTGAAGCGTTTATTTCAGGAATATGATGGGGAAGCCTGGCATATTATTGAAGATAAGATTGTGAATACAGCATTTTCAAGTTGCTGGAATAATCAGGTCAAGACTGCAAAAATGCTAGGTCTTTCGCGCAATGTTTTGCGTAACCTTTTGTCTCGATATAATTTATTACCCAATAAGAATGAAAATGAAATTGCATAGAAAAAATATTCTATTTTAAGAACATCCATCTTAGACCTATGGATGTTCTTTTTTTATTGTTGTTAATTTAGTGATCCATAAGCCTAATTCAAATAATAGCCACATCGGGATGGCAAGAGCAAGCATACTAAACACATCTGGAGGGGTAATGAACATTGCAATAAAAAAGAAGAACACAATGATGTGTTTACGATGTTCTTCTAATTGTTGAATAGATAAAATTCCAATAAAAATAAGAATATAAGTTAATACTGGAATTTGAAATGCCAGACCAAAAGCAAGAAAAAGCTTTAAACAGAAATCCAGATAGCTATTGATATCCGTCATCGGTAATACATTTTCAGGAGAAGCCAATACAAAGAACTTTAATGCCAAGGGTAAGATCAGGCCATAAGCAAACAAGAGACCGAGATAAAATAAAAAAATACTGGAAAGGGCTAGAGCGACACCAAATCTTTTCTCGTTTTGGTAGAGTGCAGGTGCAATAAATTGCCAAAACTGATACAGGATAAAGGGAATACTCACTAGAATTGCCAGATAAATATTCAGTTTGAACGGAGCTAAAAATGTACCCATGACATCTGTTGCAATCATGGTTGAGTTAACTGGTAACAATGAGATTAATGGTCGAGCAAGAACATGGTAGTTTTGTTGGGCAAGCGGAAGAAGCATTAAAAAAATAGCAACAACAGCACCAATGCTATAGATCAAACGCTTTCTTAACTCTTTCAGGTGCTCGCTATATTTCATTTCAGTGAGGTTTTCACGGACAAGATGTTCAGTCATGCGGCTTGATCCTCATCGAATTTATTGACTGCTTTAAAACGAGTTAAAAATGGCGTCCTTAACTTGTCATGTGATTGGATATAGACATAATCCTTGGTGTACGGTGCTTTGGTTGTTTCTTCCAAGGAAACAGTTGATTGCACATTTTCAATTTCTTGTTGCATGAGCGCGAGTTGTTGTTTGAGCTGTTCTTCATTTTGTTTTATTTTTTGCAGCTCTTCTTGCATGATTCTTTTGAGTTCAATCAATTCCAGTTCATTTTCCAGATCATTCTGGATTTTATTGAGGTGGTTTTTGATTGCTCTATATTTAAATAGTACCGTTCTTAATGTTTGAGGAAGCTTTTCAGGCCCTAAAATGATGAGGGCAATAATGCTAAAAGCAAATAGTTCCCCAAAACTGATATTAAACATGGCAATATATCACTTATAATTTGGTCTGCTTCTCACTATCTGATTCTAAGGAATGAATATCTTTGTATTGTTGATTCTGTATTAATTTTGGATCGTCGGGATTAACAGAGTCTTTAAAATCTTTAATTGCACCACCCAAATCTTTTCCTAGATTTTTTAGCTTTGAAGTGCCAAATAATAAAATAACGATAACGGCAAATAATAGAATATGCCAAATTGATAGACCCATGGTAAAGCTCCTAAATAATATATAATAAAGACTATTAATATCACGACATCGTCTATTTTCTAAATCATATTAATATCGATCAATATTCGATTTAATTATGCGGTGTGATCCAGTAGATGAAGTGCTTGATTACGGAAATTGAATAAGCTTTCACTGTCCTTGTGCCTTGGATGAGGTAAAGGAATAGGTATAATTTCCTTGATTTTCCCTGGTCGAGCTGACATCACAATCACACGATCTCCTAGATAGACGGCTTCTTCAATATCGTGCGTCACAAGAATCATGGTGATTTTTTCATGTTGCCAGATACGTTGCAGTTCAGCCTGTAAATGACTTCGGGTCATGGCATCCAAAGCACCAAACGGTTCATCTAAAAGTAAAATATCAGGTTTATTGACCAACCCTCGTGCAATGGCAACCCGCTGCGCCATACCGCCAGACAATTCATGAGGATAAGCATGCTCGAATCCAGTCAGTCCCACAATTTCGAGATGCTCTTTCACACGGGTATTTTTTTCTGAACGGGTTAACCCCATTTCTTCCAGTGCCAAATGGATATTTTCGGAAACGGTGAGCCAAGGCAGTAAGCGATGTTCCTGAAAAATTAATCCTCGTTTTAAATCTGTCCCTTGGATAGGAATTTTATTGAGTAAAATTTCACCTTGATAGTCTGGGTCTAGTCCTGCAATTAGACGGAGTAGAGTTGATTTTCCACAACCACTGCTGCCGACAATGGAGATAAATTCGCCTTGCGCAATGTCGAGATGAATACCGTCTAAAACAGTTAAGTTGTTTTGATCACGTTGAAATGATTTATTGAGTTTTTTAATCGAGAGTAAAGGAAAAGACATGTTGAAATCCTGATTGTATTTTTAAATTAGAGGTGACTAAGCTCGCCATTGCAGCAGATGTTTTGAAATGAAGTGGAGACATGCGGTCATCAAAATACCGCTGATCGTAACGGTCATTGCACACACCAATAGGATGTCCATTTCGGCATTAATTTCAGCTTTCATCATGAGATTGCCCAAGCCTGCGCCTGCATTGAATAGCAACTCACTTGCTGTGGTGGTGATCCAAGTAAAAGGTACCGCTAAATTCAACCCCGTTAAAATATGTGGCAAGGCTTGTGGCAAGCGGATTCTTTTAAATTCACGCCAAAATGAAAACTGATAGATTCGTGCGACTTCACTATATTTTTCATCATAGTGGCTGAGTCCTTGAAAGGTATTAATAACCATGGGGAAAAAAGGAGCCAGTGCAATAATAAAAATCTTGGCTTCTTCACCATTGCCAAACCATAAAGCAATTAATGGGGTTAAACCGAGCAGTGGAACTTGTCGGACACTGTTAAACAGTGGCGAAACGAGCGCATTAAAAACTTTTGAATAGGCGAGTAAGGCGCCTAAAATTAGTCCAGCTGTTGAACCTATTAAAAAGCCTAATCCCGCTTTCTTCAGACTACCCCATGTATTCACCCACAATTCACCTGTTTCTAGAAGTTGAAGAGAAGCAGAATATATATTCTGTAAAGGGACAAAGGCATAGGCATGGCTAGAGCCTAGTCCAGAGTTGTATTGCCATAACGCTAGTAATATTACTGGAAGTACGAGACCTTGTAATAGGACCACAGGCTGTTGCAATGCACCTTTCAAACTAAGTGATAGTGACGACATTATTTCCCCCTTGAACTGAGCGCAGGTGATATAAAGCGTTGTTCGATCAAACGTAAAAGTTTATCGAGGCTAAAACCAATCATGCCTGTGATAAATACTCCGACCATCACTACATCCAGACGAAGCATTTGCCGTCCAAGCTCCATCATCTGACCAATGCCAGTACCCGCTGCAAGTAATTCAACGGCAACTAAAATCAACCATGCTCGGCCTAATGCAATTCGTAGTCCACTGATCAAGGGTGGCAATGTTGATGGGATGACGATGTACCTAAGCCACGCTCGCGTTTTAAGTTTGTAGATTTGACCGAGTTCTATATATTGTTTAGGAATATTTTTCACTGCATCTGCTGTTGCCAAAGCAATTGGGAAAAAACAGGCTTTGATAATAAGTAAAATTTTAAACAGTTCGCCAATCCCAAAAATGAGAATAAAAATAGGAATAAGAACAAAGATCGGAATCTGGTAAAGCAGATTAAATAAGATATAAGTGTAATTACGGAATGTGGTGATTGAAGCATAGGCAATTCCAAAAGCAATGGCACTGAGTGCTGCAATAGAAAATCCAAAAAATAATCGAGTAAGACTATCCTTTAAGTGCAGATGTAGTTCACCACTTTGCAATAAACTAATAAATGTATTCCAGACTGTTGCGGGTGGCACCAGAATTTGAGTTGGAAAAATTTGTAAAGAGCAAATAAATTGCCAAGTAAGTAAAGCCAATAAGGGGGAAATCAGCGAGAGCAGCCCATACAACTGCTCAGTGGAAATCCTCCTTCATAACGGCAGTCTATTCACAACGATATTCTTTTCAAGTGGGGGATTCACGAGTGTTTTCATCGCTTAGTCTCCCTGTTTCTTCTGCTGATCGTTTGCATGTAAATTTTGAATTGCTTGCTCGGCAAATTTTGGATTTAACAGCTCATCTGCTTTTAACGGCGTTTGAATCAACTGGTTTTTCACAGCATGGTCAATGACTTTGGCATAGTGCTGTTTAAGGAAATCAACTTTATATTCAGGTGACCAATCCTGTTGCCATGTACTTGCACTATTCTGACTTTCTCGTTGAATCACATCTAAAGGTTGACCAAACTTGGTTTGACTTTGCTGAAATTCATCTTTGTGTAGGGATATCCAGTTCATTGCTCTAACTGTTGCGTCAGCAAGTAACTGAGTGGTCTCTGGGTATTGTTCAATATAGTTTTTACGTCCCCATAATTCTGCACGCATTTTCCAGTTAGCTGGCAAGGATTGAGATGACCAGATAATTTTACCGAGATGGCGGTCTTGTAAAGTTAGCGCATCACTTAAAGTAAAAAATGCATCCACACTTTTTGCAGATAAAGCTGCTGCACCTGCTTGAGGGTTGAGGTTAATAATTTGAAAGTCTTTGAGGTTTAAACCTTTGCTTTGTATAAGTTGACCAAAATTGATTTCCCAAGGACGACCACGATGTAAAGCAATTTTTTTACCCTTTAAATCTTCAATACTTTTTACCTGTGAATCAGGTGGCACAATCAGATAGACATTATTACCAATCCCCCCAGGCACAACAATTTGTGTTCTTACTCCAGTTGCATTTAGTACGACAGCTGGTAGGTTGCCATAAAAAGCAAAATCAATTTTATTGTTCAGGAAACTTTCATTCACTAAAGTCGCTACAGCAGCAGTTGTTACTGGCTCCCATTTCAACTCAATATGTTGTTGCTTTAAGACCTTGAGAAAAATAGGGTCTTGAGAGATGAGTTGTGGTACGCCAATAAAGTCCAGATTACCTGATGTTCCATTTGCTACGACAGCAATACGCAACTGCTGCTGAGATGATTTACTCTCAGATGCTTGTTCGTTTTGTTTTGCATCGCAAGCGACTAGTCCTAAAAGACTAAAACTTAAAAATAAGCTAGGAAGAATACGCATATCGTCATAAGAATTAAAAAATATAGAGGAATAGAGCAAGAACTAAGCCAAAATAATAAAAATATAAAAATCAACTATTTATTATTTTTTATGCGGACTATTGTTATTGAGTCAGTAATCTATGCTGTGAAACAGACATTTAAATGTATAGAAGTGTTGAAATTTCAACACCACGTTTTAGTATGTTTTTATAAAGTTAAAATAAAACAATAATATATGTTAAAAAATTATCGAATAAAAAGCGGCATGATTTCTGCTCATGACATAGCTAACGAACACGATGTCGTGAAATGTTTAATTATTGAGAACTATTATGCCAGTTGAGTTTTTATGGAGAATTCCTGTTCATGGGGATGGTCGTCGAGCACATCAGTTACATACCCGTGGTGAATGGAATCAGTTAAATCCAGCAATTCAATCTCCACAACGCGTAGCACCGCAACATGAAGATCAGTTGTTTGCCTACTATGATTATGTACAACAAGTGGCAAAAGCGGCTGATATTGTTGGCTTCCATGGCGCATTGATTCCCGCTTTTCCTCATACTGAAGAGCCTTGGGTATTGGCTTCAGCATTAGCAAGGGAAACCAAACGACTTCGACTGTTGATAGCGATTCAGCCGTGGTTTATTCATCCAGCCTATGCCAGTCAAATGGCTGCCAGTTTACAGCGGTTAAGTCAGGGGCGAGTAGAGTGGAATGTCATTTCAGGTGGAGGCGGTGCGCAGCAACGTGCTTACGGTGATTTTATTGAACATGATCAGCGCTATGCACGGACCAACGAGTTTTTGGAGTTTGTAAAAGGTTATTCACATCATGCTCCATTTGACTATGATGGCAAGTTTTTTCATGTTGAGCAGGGTGGGTTGAGATACCCAATGAATCAATATGATGTACCTCGGTTATGGTTGGCTGGTGCGAGTGATGCTGCCTTACAAGTCGCAGGACGTCATGCTGATATTCACCTAACTTGGGGTGAACCTGTTGAGCAGCAGAAAAAAGTCATTGAACAGGCGCAAGCATTTTTTGAACAAAACTCGCCTGATCGTAAAGTTAAATTTGGTATGCGTATTGATATACTGGCACGACCTACACAAGAGCAAGCTTTTCAGGAGCTTAAACAGATGTATGAAACTATTACTGTTGATGGTCATGCATTTGAACGAAAAGATACTGAGTCGGTTGGTGCAAAACGTCAACAGGCTTTGGCACAGGGCAATCGTTTCGAAGACTTATTTGTAAGTCCAAATGTTTGGGCGGGTATGTCCAATGTACGTGGCGGACCTAACTGTATTTTAGTCGGTAGCTATGAACAGGTTGCAGAGCGTTTGCAAGAATATATTGATATTGGTGTTGGTCATTTCATTTTAGCCAGTAACCCTCATTTGGAAGAAGCCTATCGGGTAGCAGAAGAGGTCTTACCACTGGTTGGATATAAATTAAAATAATAAATTTAGATCCCTTTGAGATATCAAAGGGATCTTGTTGTTTGAACAGCATAACACTGTCTGAAAACCAACATATTGAATATCGAACATTTAAAAAAATATCTATTAAAAATATATAAATCAAATGCTTATTTTGTTGGCACGACTTGTGCAATTTTTTATTCAATATTTTATTTTTCGTTTAAAACCCTATGAGTGAACTAATATTTAACTCGCATAAACGGGCGCTGTTATTTGAACAATATGCACCTGAAGCTAGTTCAAACAATATAGCAGATCCGTTTACACAGCATTCCTTGGAGCTTACCCAGCCATCACCACCTCGCTTGAATAAAGTGTTGATTGCGATTATTGCAGTTGCTTCTGCGCATTTAGGAATTTGGTATATCGCAAAACACTTGCCTACACCGACTTTGGACATTCATAAGCCAGAACCTGTGGTGATTGAAATTGTAAAACATGAAGAACCACCCAAAGTGATTGAACCTAAAATTCCTCCTGTCACAGAGAAACCTAAAATTCCACCGGTTGTGCAAAAGCCAAAACCAATTTCTAAGCAGGTCGAACAACCCAAACCTGTACAGAAAACGGTGGAGCAACCTAAACCAGTCGCAAAAACAGTCACTCAGCCAACACCGAAAAAAGTTGAAGAGGCTGTCGTGACCAAAGAGGTAGCACCCGCACCCGTACAGAAAGTAGTTGAACCTGTGAAGCCGGTCGATGACAACTTACCCGTGACTGAAGCGAAAGGATATGCAGGTTATCTGAGTAATCCTGCACCCGAATATCCAGAACAAGCACTCGAACGTGGTTGGGAAGGTTCCGTGATTTTAAGAGTCAAAGTATTGGCAAATGGTAGCCCTGATACCGTCAGTGTTAAGCAAAGTAGTGGCAAAAAACTTTTAGATAGCGCTGCTGTGAGAACAGTAAAGCAATGGAAGTTTTCACCCGCTTTAAAAGGTAAAACACCTGTAGAAGGTTGGGTCGATGTTCCCATTCATTATCAATTACCGAAATAAATTTAAACTTATAGATTAAGAGGATATTTACATGACTGACATTAATTCGTTGATCCATGATGGCACCATTTGGTTATTGGTTGCTTTCTCTATTGTGACTTGGGCACTGATTGTAATTAAAGTAGTTCAGACTCAAAGAGCAGCAAAACAAGATAAACGCTTCGTAGAAGAATTTTGGAAAGCAAAAAATTTATCTGATGCCCTAATTAAATCTGAATCGGGTGAAGGACCAGCAGCACGTGTTGCAAATGCAGGTTTTAAAACTCTAATTGAAGCAGATGAAAAAACACATCATGACTTGCAAAATAGTTGGAGCCGTCAGGACTTACTGGAACGTCACTTACGCAAACAAATTTTAACTGAGCGTCGTCAATTGGAGAAAGGTTCAGCGCTATTGGCGTCTATTGGTAACAATGCACCTTTTATTGGTTTGTTTGGGACAGTATTTGGGATCATTCATGCATTACAGGCGATTGCCCATTCAGGTAACGCAAGTATGGATGTCGTTGCTGGACCGATTGGTGAAGCATTGATTGCAACAGGAATTGGTATCGCCGTTGCTGTACCTGCTGTGCTTGCATATAACTACTTTGTACGTAAAGTCAAAGCGATTGGTGCAGACTTGGATGATTTTGCAACAGATTTTGTCAGTTTAAATCAAAAGGCTGGTTTTCAATTGCCGACAGCTAAAACCAAAAATCCAGCAGACAGTACGATTCTGAATGATGCTTCAACAAAAGAAGTGAAAGAGAAAGGAGTATTTGCATAATGGCAATTTCTACCTCTCAAGATGATGATGTGGTTAGTGAAATCAACATTACACCGTTGGTGGATGTGATGTTGGTTTTGCTCATCGTGTTTATCGTCACAGCACCTTTGCTGACTAATACGGTAAAAGTCAATCTACCTAAGGCCGCACCGACTCAGTCCACTGATCAGAATAAAGCTGTCGTGATTAGTGTCAATCCACAGGGTGAGATATTTTTGGATAAGGACAAAGTGTCGCTTGCAAGTTTTGAACAAGAAATTCAGTCACGTAAGAGTAGTAACCCGAAGCTGGCTTTGAACCTGAATGCGGATGAAACTGTTCCGTATGGAACTGTGGCAAAATTATTGGCAAGTATTGAACGAGTTGGTGTAGATAAATTATCGGTGATCACTGTTCCTCAATAATTCCAGTCGTATCTTAAATAGCTGCTTTGGCAGCTTCTTTAATTTATTCTGCTGACAGAATAAAAATCCCCTCTATAAAGAGGGGAAGCAAGTTAAACGGATGTACTTAAGCCTTCCATAATTTCTCAAAACGCCATGTTGGGAAAATAGTATGTTCTGGCGCTAAGCCTCCAATATTTTTGGTTGCTGCATCAATGGTATGGCTAAATCCCCAGATCAGCATTCCACCACGTTCATGTTGAATTTTCTGTGCTTGGGTCAAATACACTTTTCGCTTTGCTAAATCCGGTTCGGCAAGCGCCTTATAAAACAACTCACTATATTCAGGATCTTTAAAATTGATTTTATTGGTTGTTGAAATCGGTGCATCATTGACAACAGCAGTAGATAAATAAGGTGTACCGACATTGGTTGCGTTACTCGACAATTGCCATTTATTGCGGTCTGACCCATTAAATGTTGCAGCATCGACTTGTTTGACTCGTATATTCACATTGGCATGTTTTGCTTGTTCTGCAAAGATCAGTGCAGGCTGAGCGCTGCCAGCTAGTGCAACAAGTTCAACACTTAAACCATCTTTAAAACCAGCTTGTGCCAATAATTTTTTTGCTTCCTCGATATTTTGCTGACGTTGGGGGAGGTTAAGAAAAGCAGGGTCCTGTGGTGAGTAGAGATCATTGGCGATACGTCCCTGACCATTTAACCCACGTTGTACAAGCTCCTCACGATTGGCAATTAAACGAAATGCCTGACGGACTTTAGGATCATTAAAAGGGGCTTGTTGTGTATTAAAGTCAAAACCATTATGGGTATTGGTTTCAGAGCGAATAGTTTGAATATGTTTCGCCTGCTCCAGAATTTTAATGTATTCAGGTGAAATGGCATTGGCGACATCAATTTGTCCTGCCAATAAGGCATTTAAACGCGAGACTTGATCTTTAAAATCAATCACTTCAAAATTGTCTGCATAAGGTTGATCGGCTTTAAAATAGTTTTCAAAACGGGTGAAGACAGAACGTTGACCAGGAATAAACTGTTTCACTTTATAAGGTCCTGCACCGACTGGATTATGGATTGGATCAAAGTCGATAGGTACAATTCCACCAAAATTCACCCAAGTTTCAGGCAGTGCAACGAAACCGGCAATTGAATTGTTAAAGGGAATTCGAACGGTATATTCATCTAATTTTTGAATGCGATCCCGATCAATCCATTGCACCAGATTTCGAAACGGTGAAGCAAGTTTTGGGTCAGTTAAACGTTTTACTGAGAAAATCACATCATCAGCAGTAATTGTTTTACCGTGATGGAATTCTAGACCTTTACGTAGACGAATGGTCCATTCACTCGCATGATGATTGGGTTCAGCAAATTCAGCCAAGGCAAGACGTGGAAGCATATTTTCATCCCATTCCCATAGCTTGTTATATATGGCAAAACCTCGGGTAATTCCTGCACTTGAAGTTGACAGATGTGGATCTAAACTGCCTGACTGTTGTCCACCAATTAGACCCAATCGAATCGTTCCACCATGTTTGGGAGTGAGTGAAGATGGGCTCTGTACTTCAGTACCCGTTTGTGGTGATTGATCGCAACCAGACAAGCTCCCTATTAAAGATACACCACCTACTGCGGTAAGACTTTGTGCTAAAAACTTTCGACGTGACAATAGAATTGATCGACTTGTCATTATAAATACTCATATTGGATAGTCATCTTTATGGACTTGCAGAATAAATGCCAACAATTTACTTATATTTATCAGTCTCTTATTTAATTATGGTTTTTGTTTACTGTCTTTATTTCAACAAATCTGTTGAAAAAGTAAACATTTATAAAATTGATATTTAAATATATAAAAATTAAAAACTATTAAATCAATATCTTGGGTGCTGTTTTGAGGCTGTTTAATGATTGGCATAGGCCTTGCGTAACGTACTGTAAATTTACTTTACTGAGTATGATATGAAGCAGCCTTTTCAATTAAAACCTCTAGTGATTGCCTTAGCATTTTCGGGAGCATCTTTACCCATATATGTTTTTGCCGAAGAAACCCAAAATACCTCGGCAGATACTGAAAGTGATGTGATTACTTTGACAGATGTTGTGGTGACTGGTGCAAATAAAAAACAAACTGTTGTTCCCAAACGTAAAGTGACTTCAATCTATGGAACGGATAGCTTAGTATTAGACACACCTCGTGTAGTGTCCCAAGTATCGGAACAACAATTCCGTGAAGATGTGATCCGCAGTGCAGATGATCTTGTTAAATATGCACCAAGTATTACCCGAGGTGGGGGACAAAATGCCAATTTCGCACCACAGATACGGGGACAAAATTCAGAGGTCTTTCAAGATAGCCAAAGAATTTATAGTACCCGTCATCCGACCAATTTAAATGCATATGAAGCTGCTGATATTGTGGCAGGACCGACGGGAGTGATTTTTGCACCGACTTCGGGTTCAGGTGGATATATTAATTATCTCACTAAAAAACCTGACTTTAATCAAGCAGAGACAACGATTTCAGGCTCAGTCGGCTCAATCTATGCAGGAAAAGGTACAGAGCCTAATTTTTCTGTCAGTATTGATCATACCGCTCCGATCTCTAAAGAACTTGCATTTCGTGTCAGTGCAACAGCACAAAAAACCGATGATTATTATGACAATGTGAAAAATAATTTTAATGCATTTTATGGTGCATTGGCTTGGCGTCCAGATGATAGTCTACGTGTTGATTGGAATATAAGTTATGACGATTATTATGATTTTAACGTGACACATGGTTGGAATAGGGCAACACAACAATCTGTTGATAACCGTCAGTATTACAAAGGCAGAGCTACGCCAATTATTCAAAATGGTTCAGCTTTCTGGTCACCTGTATTTGAATCTGGAGCTGCGAATTCCAAAGTGATTGGTTGGCAGAACCGTCAAAAGAATGATAAGAACCAATATATTGCTGTAGGTCCAGTTCAAACAACACCATTACCTAGTGCAACAGCAGATCAGGCTGGAACAATTCGAGGTTGGGTCTATGATCCATCTATACCCGGTAATGGATTGGTCAAATTAGACGATAATATTTCTGGTCGAAGCGAAGATAAAAATAGTGCCAAACGATTCAGCACTCAATTAAAATTGATTAAAGATCTGAATACGCATTGGTCAGTTTCAAATAGTACGCTTTACCAAAACAATAAGGATTTAGGTGATTCGGTTGGGAGTTTCTTTACTGATTTAGAACATGAGTTATTTGATAATCGCCTCGAATTCCTCGCAGATTATGACTTCGAGCTATTTGGTCTTAAGGTGAATAATAAAAGCAGTACTGGAGGAGCATTTCGCCGTGAGGAATTTACATCTTTAGCGGCAAATAATAGTTTCAATATTAACCCTTATGATCTGACCAATGATCCTTCTCAAAAAAATCCAGGAGATTTACTAGGATTGGTTAATAATGGTAGTTCAACAGGAAGTTGGATTGGACAGGCTGGTGTTCCTCAATATTCTCAATACTTTGGTTATTTAAATTTGCCAAAAATGTATCCAGTCGGGCATGGTTTATATGCTGAAAAAGGTGGTTTTCCTCCCAATGGTGGTGGTGCTGTTTATACAGGAACTGGATCTTGGGATACATGGAGTATATTTAGTCAGCAAAACTTTACTTTTAATGATGTGTTTGGCATTAATCTTGGGATTAATCACAGTTCAATCAAAGCCAAACTTGAAAACCCGTTGGTCTTAGTGCCGACAGATGTCCATTCAGATCACAATAAATATAGTTTGCTTAGTTATCAAGCCAGTACATTTATCAAGCCGACAGAAAAAACTACACTGTATTTTACTTATGATAAGAGTACTGCACTCAACACAGGTGTTTTTGGTCCATTTCTTATTTGGGGGGCAGGTAATCAATTGAATCCTCTGGCTTTTGACAGCCAAAGTGAATTAAAAGAATTAGGATTTAAATATGAGCCGATCATCGATCAACTATTTCTCACATTAAGCGGATTTGAGCAGAAGCGGGATTTATCACCTGATACAAATGGCAATATGGCACGCTTTGAAGTCAAAGGGATTGAATCTTCACTACGCTGGCAGCTACAAAAAAATATTGCGATAGGTGGGAACCTAACCTATTTGAATGCTGAATATACTTCAATTATTCCAGCAGGATTTTCTCCCTTTGGCTTCCATGCAGACAATGCGACTGTCTGGGGGGACAGTAATGGGTTAAACCAGCGTAAAGCAGGTCGGTATGATGCAGCGGGTATTCCAAAATACTCTGCCAGTGCTTATGTGGATTATCAACATCAGTCAGGTTTTGGTGTAAATCTCTCAGGGTGGTGGACAAGTAACTGGTATACCAATTTAAGCCAGACGGTTAAGGTTCCAAATAACTATAATTTAGATCTGGGATTATATTATCGACAACCACAATGGACTGTGGGCTTAAATATTTTGAATCTAACCAATGAACGCAATTTTGTGAATGGTTTAGCTGGCGCAAATAGTGAATTCTTACAGCCAATGCGTCCACTCACAGTGCAGGGACAATTTAGTTATAAATTTTAAATACATGAAATATTTTTAATGCTTAATAGTCATACAATTGTATGGCTATTTTTTCTTACATATTTCAAAAATAAACAATGTTGAAATAACAGCAATAACACAGAGAAAAGTGTTTATCTATCAGCAAAACTTAATCATAAATTTTACTTTTGTTTTTTAAATTATTGATATTTATATAGTAAATTGAATGGCATGGAAGTTGCGATTATAAGAATAGATTTATATAAATGGAGTCACCATGTTTAAGGTCACAAAAATTAGGCAGAGTATTTTAACTGCTATGTGGGGAGTAACAGCGAGTGTTTCGACACTGGCTTTGGCAAGTGAAGAAATTGAAACAGGCATTACAGCTGAGCAACAAGCACAAGTGACCAATGCAAAGGATGTCAAAAAATTAAGTGATGTGATTGTAACTGCGCAATATCGAGCACAAAATATTCAAAAAGTTCCAACCGCGATTACGGCTGTTTCTGGTAAAGATTTGGCTGCCAAGGGCTCAACCTTTATTGGTGATGTTTTAACGTATACACCGAATGCAGCAGCGGAAAATCCAGATGGTGATAGCCGACCACGTTGGTATATCCGTGGTTTGGGTACAGGGGACGTTGCTGCATCGACTGTATTTCCTGTTGGAATTTATGCAGATGGCGTTTATTTGAATGCACCTGTTGCAGGAGCGGGAGACTTATTTGATCTAGAGCGTATAGAAGTTCTACGTGGACCGCAGGGAACGCTTTACGGTAAAAATACCACAGCGGGAGCGGTCAATTATATTTCCAAAAAGCCAACATTTTCAGAAAAACCAAATGGCTATGCAACGATAGGGGTAGGTGATCATAATCTACGTACCTTTGAGGGTGCGGCGAACGGCAAAGTATCAGAAAATATTGCGGTTCGAGGTGCTTTTTATTCTGAAGATCGCGATGGTTATGCAAAAAATTTAGCGAATGGCGAAGATTATGGCGATGTCGATAAGAAATCTTTCCGTTTCCAGATTTTAGGTAAAGTGAATGACCAATGGAATGCATTAGTCAATTTACATAGCCAAACCTACAATGGTTTAGGAAACAATGGTTCCTTAAGTATTGGGAAATACTGGGGAGTCTATGAAAGACCAGAGGGACGTAACACCAATTTAGATTTAGATGAAAGTAATAAAATTCAGCATGATGGTGCTTCATTCACTTTAAATGGAGATTTAGGCGGAGGCTACAATTTCACCTCAATTACTGCCTTTGACAAGACCACACAAAAGTCGATTTCAGATGGTGATTACACTCCTTATGATGTTGCACGTAGTTATAGCGATAATGAATGGCGTCAATATAGCCAAGAGTTTCGAATTTCGTCCGATGCGAACAAACGTTTAAGTTGGATTGCAGGTTTGCATTATTTTAACGAAGAATTAGATTCTACGGGTGTGAGTGCACGTGTAAACAAAACATTGCCGAACGGTGCTGCCTCACAGACGGCATCAACCCCTGCATTTAGAGACATTACTTATAATCAAGCCACACAAAGCTTTGCTGTATTTGGAAATAGTACCTATAAATTTACAGATAAATTTAAGGTGACTGGCGGATTACGCTGGACCAGTGAAGAAAAAGATATCGATCTCGACCTGACTCAAATTACCACAGGTGATTATTCAAAAGGTAGTTGGTGGAAAAAAGACGGGTATAACAATGCTGTCTATAACCCAACTCCAAATGCGAATGGTTCAACAAACCGTAAGAAAACATGGAATGAGTTGACCTATGACATTACCCCAGAATATGAAATTACACCTGATTTAAATACATATTTCAGATTTGCACGTGGTTTCCGTTCTGGCGGTTTTAATACAGGTTTATCTAGTAGCCTAACCCAACTTGCGGACGTTAACCCTGAATATTTAAACAGTTACGAGCTCGGTTTGAAATCTAGTTTACTGGATGGGGATTTAGTCGCAAATGCCAACATTTTCTATTACGACTATAAAGATATCCAAACCAATTTATTAGTTGCAACAGAAGGGCAAGGGGGCGGTGTTACTTCAGTTTTAGCCAACGGGCCAAAAGCAGAAGTGAAAGGTGCAGAGTTAGAGCTTGATTATTTAGCCACTGAAAATCTACGTTTACGTTTTGCTGGTGCTTATTTAGATAGTGAATATACGGACTTCGTTGACAAGAACCCGGTAACAAATGTAGTCAATGCTGACAATACTGGGAACAGTTTAGTACGTTCACCAAAATATACCGTCGGTGTTGGTGGTGAATATACCTTCAATTTAAATGATGGTGCTCGTATCGTTGTTGGTACTGACGCAAGCTATCGTGACCGTGAGTATTTCTTGGTGAATCGTCAAGACTATTCGGTTGATCCAATCCTTAGCCAAAAATCGTATACCTTGTGGAATGCCAATATTGGTTATCACAGCGCAAATAATAAATATCAGGTCAATACCTATGTTAAGAATTTGCTGAATGAAGAATATCAGGTACATGGTCGTCCAAATGGCCCAGCAGGACAATATGTTTTAACCTACGGAAACCCACGCCAAGTTGGTGTTTCTCTCACAGCCAAATTCTAATTGTTATACGGAGAACATCATGGGAATTGAATTTTTTACTCGCCTACCTTTGCATGGCGAAGCTGAATTTTTAGCAGGCGATCCTCGTAATCGTGGTGATTGGGCGCGCGTATCTGGTGTGGAAAATACTGGCGCAACGTCCAACTATCAAGTGGGCGATGACTTTACTTATATTGACTATTTAGCACAGGTGGCGCGCGCAGCAGAAATCAATGGTTTCGCAGGTGCTTTGATGGTCAATGCACCAACAGGAGAGGAACCTTGGACTGTGTGTTCGCTATTGGCCAGAGAAACTAAACGACTGAATTTTGTGACCGCATTCCAGCCTTATCACTTTAGTCCATACAATGCAGTACAAAGTGCGGCGACCTACCAACGTGCAACAGGTAACCGCTTAGTATGGAATATTATTAATGGTGGATCTGAGGTGATTCAACGTCAGGTTGGAGATGCCACACCTCATGATGACCGTTATATCCGCGCAACTGAGTTTCTCGATGTTGTAAAAGGTTATTGGTATAACGAATCATTCCATTACCAAGGCAAATATTATTCTGCTGAGGGCGGCGGATTAAAGTATCCACTCAATAAAGCTCAGTTACCCATCATTTGTACAGCTGGCTCTTCTGAAGCCGCACGTGAGTTTGGCGCAAAGCACGCAGATTATTATTTAATGCGTGCTGAAAAACCGAGTGAGATTGCCGCATTGATTGCGGATGTACGTAAACGTGCTGCGAAGTATAGTCGTGACAATATTAAGTTTGGTTTATCCATTGATACAATTGCTCGACGTAGCGAAAAGGAAGCTTTGGCAGAGGCGCAACGTTATTTAGATGAGGCAGCAGAGAAGCAACGTTTGCATGCTTCAGCTGCTCATGCAGGACTCAGATCAGCGCGAGTACTCAGTTTTGAAAAAGAATATGCGGATAAAGATGGCAGCAAAAATGTGAATGATTTCTTCATTCATCCCAATGTTTGGTCTGGCTTTGGCTACATTGGTATCCCTCCGGGTGTTGCTTTGGTGGGTAGCTACCAACAAATTGTTGAACGCATTAAGGAATATAACAGTATTGGAATCGACTTGTTCTTCCTTGCCGGTTATCCGCATTTAGAAGAAGCTTATCGCTTAGGTGAACATGTTCTGCCACATTTCAAAAACCAACGTCAGACATTACAGCGTATATCCGAAGAATCAAAGTATCGTATTGCCTAAAGTTTAACTCAATCATATAGAATCAAGGCTTCGAATAGAAGTCTTGATTTATTTTATATAAATCAAAATCTTAATCTTTGTTAAAGATCAATAATGTCATATTCAAAAAAATAATTGGTAATCATGTGAATAAACGAATTATTCACATGAGTTTGGATAACGTATTTACTCAGTGCAATATCTTATTTAGCTCAGCATAATAAAGCGCTGAATGAATGCACGAGCAATACAAAAACAGATTGTTCAGGCGCAGATATGCTCCTGACCCATCACTCCTAATCAATGCTCTAAAGTATTTGCAGATGAATGGCTGGCTAATGAACGTAAATCAGAACCAGAAGGTGCTTGATAAATTCTTAAACCAAATTCAGGAATAATTGCCATCAAATGGTCAAAAATATCAGATTGAATTGCTTCATAGTCATTCCATACTGTTGTATTGGCAAATGCGTAGATTTCAAGCGGTATGCCTTCACTGGTCGGCTGTAACTGACGAATGATTAGCGATTGGTTTTTCGCAATACCTGAATGTTGTTTTAGATAAAACTCAACATAAGCCCGAAAGGTTCCGATATTGGTCAGGCGACGTTGATTATAGATCGACTGATTTTCAAACTGCTGATTAAAAGTCTCTAGCTCAGATTGTTTATTGTCCAGATATTGATCCAGCAATAAGAAAGCTTTTAATTTCTGTTGTTCTTCCTGAGTAATGAAGTGAATACTGGTTTGGTCAATAAAGATAGATCGCTTGATCCGTCTTGCACCCAATAACTTCATACCACGCCAGTTTCTAAAGGTATCCGTCACCAATTTATTGGTTGGAATCGTAGTAAAGGTTTTATCAAAATTTTGCACAGTGATGGTATGTAGCGACATGTCAATCACATCACCATCAGCATTGAGTGAAGGCATTTCAATCCAGTCACCAATACGCACCATGTCATAAGAAGATATTTGTACGGATGCGACCAAAGAAAGAATGGTATTTTGGAAAACCAATAGCAATACTGCTGCCATAGCACCAAAACCTGCCAGCAGAGTAAATACGTCTTTCTTCAGGAATGTACCCAATACCAGTAAACCACAGACGATAAATACGATCAGTTTGACCAGCTGAAGATAACCTTTAATAGGTTTATTGAGTGACTTTGGATTACGTTGATAAAATAAGTTAAAAACGTTGAGAAGTTCACTGAGTGCAAGGGCAATCGTGAGGAAGATAAATGCTTGTGATGCCATTTGTACGAGACTGACAACTTTTACAGACAAATGCGGAACTGTGCTAATCCCATTTAAAATAACAATCGCTGGGACAATGTTTGCCACTCTTCGAATCACACTGTGTTCAGAGAAAATTTCACTATAGGCAAACTTCATCTTTGAAATGAGTTTACGTATACCCCGAACAACGACTTGTTTTGCAATAAAATTTGCTAAAAATGCGAAAAAAAGCAAAATGGACAATGATGTCAGCATTTCTAACCATGGATACTGATCAGACCATTCCTGTATATTTTGTAAAAAGGCAAATTTATCCAAAAGTACAATCTCAAACTCAAAATCTCGGATAGGTCATTGTATTGTTTATGAATGACAATATTGGTTAAAAATACTTTTTAGCTACATTTGGGCATCATTTATTTACTCAATAGAATGATCACATGATTTAGTATCAATCATCCATTGATTATAGATGTATGCTTACACTTTAATTTGACTGTATGAAGCATTTGTTTTTAGATAAGTTTTATTTTAAAACGCTTTATATATCTCATTTTTTTAATTCTCAGATGACAATAAGTTGAATAAATTAGTCTTATTGCTACACATTTATTTTTAAGATTTATATCACGATTTTTTTCAATCATATTTTTACGATCATGCGATCTTCAACACAGATTTTTCTCATCATTTTCAGCTATATTATTTGCATTGGATAGGAGATGGTCTGTGATAAAAATTCTTGGAAGAGCTGATTCAATCAATGTCAGAAAATTACTGTGGTTGTGTGACGAACTCAATATTGCTTATGAGCGTGAAGATTGGGGGCGTGGCTTTCAATCCACTCAAGAAACCGCATTTTTAAAGCTGAATCCCAATGCGACCATCCCTGTTTTAATCGATGAGGATTTTGTGTTGTGGCAATCCAACTCGATCATTCGATATTTAGCCAATCAATATAATGGACAACACCTTTATCCTTTGGATGCCAAACAACGTGCTGAAGTGGATCAGTGGATTGATTGGCAGGGGATTGAATTGAACAACAGCTGGACATATGCCCTGATGCATTTGGTTCGTCATTCACCTCTACATCAAGATTTAGAGCGGGTAGAGCAAAGTATACAGGCTTGGAGTAAACATATGCAGATCCTTGATCAACAATTAGAAAAAACAGGGTCTTATGTCACAGGGCAAAACTTTTCTTTAGCGGACATTGTGATTGGCTTGTCTGTACAGCGTTGGTACTTAACACCATTTGAAAAAATAGATTTTCCGCATGTTCAAAATTATTATGAATGTTTAAGTCAGCGTGAAGCTTATTTGAAGTGGGGCAATAATGGTCAAAACTAGTTGGAAAGCAGCTGTTTGTGTGGTGATTTAACTTGATCGAAACAAGAGAAAAGAGCTGAAAATAATTTCAGCTCTTTAAGTCTTTTAATTAAGAGGCTTGAAAATGGCTTGTGATTAGCTCGACACCTGTTGCAGCTTTGATTTGCTCAATGCTGACATCTTTCGCCAGTTCAACCAATTCGACGCCTTGTGCTGTGATGTCCATAACCCCTAGATCAGTGATGATACGATTGACAACCAATCTGCCCGTAAGTGGCAGTGAGCATTCTGGGACAATTTTGGGGCTACCATCTTTGGCACAGTGTTCCATCAAAACCACAACTTTTTGAACACCGGCAACCAAATCCATCGCACCTCCCATGCCCTTAACTTTCTTGCCAGGAATCATCCAGTTGGCTAAATCACCTTTTTCAGAAACTTCCATCGAACCTAAAATGGCAATGTTCACTTTACCACCACGAATCATAGCAAAAGATTCAGCACTAGAGAAAAATGCAGCACCCTTACGTGCAGTGACAGTCTGTTTACCTGCATTGATTAAATCCGCATCTACAGTTTCTTGAGTTGGAAACTCATCTATTCCCAATAAGCCATTTTCTGATTGAAGCCAGACATCGATATGTTCAGGAATATAGTTTGCAACCAGTGTCGGCAACCCGATACCCAAATTGACATAAAAGCCATCTTCAAGCTCTTGAGCAGCGCGCTCAGCCATTTCATTACGCGTCCAAGCCATGATTAAACCTCCGTTTTCAATGTCAATTGTTCAATTCGTTTTTCAGGCTGTGCATTCAAGACGATACGGTTGACATAAATTCCTGGGAGATGAATTGAATCAGGATCTAATTCTCCAATCTCAACAATTTCTTCAACTTCAACGATGGTAAATTTTCCAGACATGGCGCATTCAGGATTAAAGTTGCGTGCTGTTTTACGGAAAATCAGATTACCCGCTTTATCTGCTTTGTAAGCTTTTATCAAGGCAATATCTGCAATCAAGGCATGTTCAAGGATATAGTCTTTGCCAGCAAAATTACGAACTTCTTTTCCTTCTGCAACCAGTGTACCTACACCTGTTTGGGTAAAAAATGCAGGAATGCCTGCACCGCCAGCACGTAATTTTTCCGCCAATGTCCCTTGAGGAGTCAGTTCAACTTCAAGTTCACCATTCAGATATTGACGTTCAAATTCTTTATTTTCACCCACATAGGATGAAATCATTTTTTTAATTTGTTTGGTTTGTAAAAGTTTGCCTAGACCAAAATCATCAACGCCAGCATTGTTTGAAATGCAGGTTAAACCTGTTACGCCCGTTTCTTTTAAGGCATCAATTAATGCTTCTGGGATTCCACATAATCCAAATCCGCCCACAGCAAAGGTCTGATTGTTTGCAACTACATCAGCTAAAGCTTCATGCGCACTCGCGACAACTTTGTTCATCGTTTTAACTCTATGTCCTTTAGAGCTTTTATTATTAGCACTGTATAAATGATTTTAGAAATTGATTCTTTCAAATGTTCAATGAGAAAAACTCATTAATTTTTCGTTAAAAACATTGAATTTTATTGATTTGCAGGAAGCTTTAAAACTGATATGCCAACAAGGTTTCGATAAATTGAGAGGAGATATTGGAGAGTTCAAAGTCTTTTTTATAAATCACGCCAACAGGAAGATTGACTTGTCCATCTTCAATTTCAATCAATAGGTTATTTTCTTTGTCGATATAATTTTGAAAATGGCGTGGAATTGCACTGACACCCATGCCAAAAGCCACAAAATGGGAAAGAGAACTGATTTGATGACACTCGATTTTTAAATCCAAAATTAAATCATTCTGCGCACATTTTTCTTCAACCACATGTCGAATGATTGATGGTTTTTGTAGTGTTATAAAGGGATACGAACATAATTCTTGCCATGTTACTGATTGATGTTTGGCGAGTACATGGTCTTTAGGAAGTAATGCCAAAAAATCTTCATTGAAGAAGGGTTTAAAAATTAATTGATCATTGTGTTGAGGTTCAAAGCAAATACCAAGTTCAAAAATACCTTCTTGTACTTTTTCAATAATTTTTTCATTGGGAATATCATGGATTGAAAAATTGATATTGGGATGATGCTTGTTAAATTCGTTGAGTACCGCAGGTAAAATAGCATGTGTTGCGAAAGGCATAGAGGCAATATTGAGTGTCCCTCGATGCAGCTTAAAACGCTGTTTAACGTCTCTTTCCATGTCTTCCCAATTGGCTAAAAGCTTTTTGGCAAATGGGATTAAAGCATTTCCTTCCGCAGTAAGATCGACACGACGGGTATTGCGTTTAAACAGTTTTCCGCCAAGTTCATCTTCTAAGCTTTTGATACTTAAACTTAAAGCGGATTGACTCAAACAAAGCTCATTGGCAGCATTGGCATAGTTTAATGTGCGGGCAAGGACTAAAAATGCTTTTAATTGTTTGAGTGTCATAACTCTACCTCACTGATCTTTAGCACTATGATACGCTAAACTCAGAATCTTTGAGCGTATAACCAATCATTTAAGCACTTAAATTATATTGTGTTTACTCAATCAACTGAGTTCTATGGATTAATAAAATTTTAATTTTATTAATGGCTTAAGTTAATTTTTATGTGAGTAAATATTGATTGTGTATGGATAAACCAAGCTAATCTTGAATTTGTAAAAGAATGAATGGGCTACTTTTTCATGAATGATCTTGAAAATTAACACTTTGTTTTTTATATCAGTACCCATTAAGTCAACACAAAAATAAATCTGCTTCAATTTATGAGCTTTTCATATTAACTGATAAATATTTTCAAATAATATCCTTAAAAATTTGGATTATAGTTTTATTGATAATTTGGATATGGATATTCCAATTTATAAATCTGGATGATTTATAAATGCTCAATGTATTGATGAAAATTAATTTTTCTAACTATCCATTTTTATTTATTGAATAACTCATTCATATCAATGAATGGGACTGCCTTGTGATGATTTGAAATAAAAAACAAGGTGGATTTAGACATATATGCTTTAAGGACGGAGTAAAAGATATGTGGGAACTGGGTATAATTTTGCTTTCTCTCGGGCTGTTGATGTATACCGCCTACAGAGGATTTTCTGTGATTCTCATGGCACCGATTTGTGCCTTATTTGCCGTCTTACTGATCAATCCAGCCAACGTTTTACCATTTTATTCTGGTGTGTTTATGCCAAAAATGGTGGGCTTTATTAAAGATTATTTCCTGGTTTTTTTACTTGGGGCAATTTTCGGTAAAGTTGTTGAAATGTCTGGTATTGCAGAATCAATTGCCAAAACCATTGTCCAGCTCATTGGCTCCAAAAATGCCATGTTGACCGTTGTGCTTCTAGGCGCGATTCTCACCTATAGTGGTGTAAGTTTGTTTGTGGTGGTTTTTGCAGTCTATCCGTTTGCAAACCAATTGTTTAGACAAGCCAATATTCCAAAACGTTTGATTCCAGGCACAATTGCACTAGGTGCTTTCTCGTTTACGATGGATGCCTTACCGGGCACACCTCAGATTCAGAATGTTATTCCAACTACATTTTTCGGAACCAATATTTATGCCGCACCTTTTTTAGGAATTATTGGGGCAATTTTTGTTTTGGGTGTCGGTTTAAGTTATTTGGAATGGCGTCGCCGTGTTGCTGCACGCAATGGTGATGGATTTACTTCTGGTATTACATTGACTGAGGCTGAATTACAACAATTCGAAAGTCAATCTCAACAACAGGATAATGGTTCTGGACTACGCCAATTTATGGCATTTGTCCCATTGATTTTGGTGGCTGTGATGAATAAATATTTATCCACCGCGATTAAACAATGGTACCCGAACGGCTTTGATTTTAATGCAATTGGACTGGCGAACTATACTGTGGATGTCGCTAAAACATCGGCAATTTGGGCGGTCGGTTTAGCGTTAATCGTGGGTATTATTACCGCCATTATGTTTGATTACTGCCGTGTATCCACCAGTTTTAAAGAAGGGGTAAATGCAAGTATTGGCGGCTCTTTACTTGCGGTGATGAACACTGCATCTGAGTATGGTTTCGGTGCCATCATTGCAGCATTGCCAGGTTTTGCAGTGATTAGTCATGCTTTGGGACATACTTTTACCAATCCATTGGTCAATGGTGCAGTTACGACCACTGTTTTAGCAGGGATTACAGGTTCAGCCTCAGGCGGTATGAGTATTGCGTTGAGCGCAATGGCTGATCAGTACAATGCCGCAATCGCTGCAATGGGAATTCCTGCTGAGGTGATGCATCGTATCGTCGCAATGGCTTCAGGAGGTATGGACACCTTACCTCATAATGGCGCAGTCATTACTTTACTTGCCGTAACAGGGCTTACTCATAAACAATCGTATAAAGATATTTTTGCCATTACGATCATAAAAACCATTGCGGTGTTTGTTGCGATTGCAGCATTTACATGGTTTGGTATTGTCTAAGTTTATATTGAAGAAGCAACACAGGGAGTCAAACATGAGTCAACTTCTCAAAGATAAGGTTGCATTTATCACAGGTTCAGCAAGTGGTATTGGGCTTGAAATCGCTAAAAAGTTCGCCCTTGAAGGTGCAAAAGTTGTCATTTCGGATATGAATGCGGATAAATGCAATGAAGCCGTTTTTGCTTTACAAAAGGATGGATATGACGCTTTATCTGCGCCTTGTGATGTTTCCAATGAAGATGCTTATGCTGCAGCGATTGAGTTAACGCAAAAGACCTATGGGCGTTTAGACATTCTGATTAACAATGCTGGTTTTCAGCATGTTGCTTCAATCGAAGATTTCCCAACAGATATTTATCAAAAGTTGTTAAATGTAATGTTGGTGGGTTCTTTTATTGGAATTAAACATGTATTTCCAATCATGAAAGCACAAAAGTATGGTCGTATTATCAATATGGCTTCGATCAATGGTCTAATCGGCTTTGCTGGAAAAGCAGGTTATAACAGCGCGAAACATGGCGTGATTGGTTTAACGAAAGTGGCAGCTTTAGAGTCTGCACGAGATGGTATTACTGTCAATGCATTATGTCCGGGTTATGTAGATACACCCTTGGTCCGTGGTCAAATAAAAGATTTGGCAAAAACGCGTAATGTCAGTGAAACAAGTGCACTTGAGGACGTTATTTTAGCCATGGTGCCACAAAAACGCTTACTCAATGTTGAAGAAATCGCAGATTATGCAATTTTTCTAGCCAGTGAAAAAGCAGCAGGCGTCACGGGGCAAGCTGTGGTGATGGATGGCGGTTATACAGCGCAATAGTGTCAATATTCATCCAATCATAATTATCCCTTCTAGCTGTTGATATCGCTGCGGAAAGATCTGCTTACTCATCATCATTATTTGTGGAGGACGAATTCCTCCACAAATTTGAGTGGGTCTAGCCGTTATAAAAGCATTATTTTTCACTATTAAATATCAAGATATTTCCCACATTTTTCAAGGATAAGAGGAAGTGTATATATGAAATCCGTCAATAAAGTTGCCATTATCGGTACGGGTGTAATTGGTGCAAGTTGGGCTGCTTTTTATCTGAGTAAAGGATTTCAGGTCAGTGCATTTGATCCAGCTGCCGATGCAGAACTCAATTTAACGACTCGAGTTCAAAGCTACTTACTTGATCTATTTGAATTAGAAGAACACAAACAGGGTGATTCGGAAAGTTATATTACAGGGCTTTTGAACAATTTAAGGTTTTATCAAAATATTGCAGATGCAGTTAAAGATGCCGACTTTATCCAAGAAAATGGTCCAGAAAGAATTGATCTAAAAAAACAACTATATGTGCAACTCACACAAAATTGTCCAGAAGATACCATAATCGCGTCCAGTTCATCGGGTTTAAAAATATCGGATATTCAACAAGATTGTGTACACCCAGAAAAAATTGTTTTGGGACATCCTTTTAACCCGCCCCATCTATTACCGCTTGTAGAGATTATTGGTGGCGAGAAAACACATACAAAGTATATACAGGATGCTTTTGAGTTTTATCAATCATTGGGGAAAAAGCCGATTTTGATCCAAAAGGAAGTCAAAGGACATGTTGCGAACCGCTTACAGTCTGCGATTTGGAGAGAAGCATTTTATTTGGTTTCTGAAGGGGTGTGCAGTGCAGAAGATATTGATACTGCAATCACCAATGGACCTGGATTACGTTGGGCAATCTTTGGTCCATATCTGAATATGCAACTGGCAAATCAACAAGGATTTAAAGCGGCGATGCATCATTTAGGTGAGCCAATGTCAGAATGGTGGGCTGATATGAAACCCTATACATTAACTGAAGAAAAAATTGATATGCTGAATGATGCGACTCAGCACTTTGTGAATAGTCTCGATAATAAAAATCTGCAATTGCTTCGCAATCAAGCATTGTTAAGAACTTTGAAGATGAGAGCTGAATTGGATTTGCCATAATCGTTATTGTTGAATAAATATACAATTTATCTTTAAAAACTTTTGCCTCACTCCTGAATAGCGATGCTGATTTTGAAATGATTTTAGCTCGCTATTCAATCTGTTGAAAAATTCAATAGTAAAATATAATTTTTATTAATAATGAAATCAATGATATATATTATTGACTGATGTTACGCAGTAACTCTAAAATTAAATTTTGGAGCTAGAAGAATGTGGATACGCGAAAACGTCATCCGCAATTGCTTGAGGCAGGACTCCTTCTAATAAGTAAAGTTTCTGCGAAACTTTGAATATTTTGACGATAGTAAACGAGTTCTGCGGTGAGCAGCGATGTCGCTGCGCAAGATGGTTGCCCTTGCGGAGCTTTGCTCCTCATGCCAAAACAAAAGTACCTCGAGCCGAAGGCTATTCCATAAATTTAAACTTTGGATGTAAGACTCCGTCGTGTAAATTTAGCTTTTTTTTTTTCACCTACTTAATTTAAATCAAGTGCGTAACATCAGTTATTGAGTGATATTCAACTTTGATTGTCTCGCCTCACATCTAAAGTTTAAATAGATGATCCTAGATCCAATTGAATATAGCGTTATCCATATCACCTCAAAATAGAAAGATGATCTAGGATTCAAAAGTGCAAAATCAATGAATCAGCAAAAGCTGCTAAAATTTTGTATAAAAAGCATGAAGTTTATTCGGGATGAATGATTGACATTAAATCACTTGTATCAGTAAGCAGGGGGATGATGATATTTACAGATCAACAATTTTATGTGATTTATCAGATATTATTCCACTTTTTTAATCTTAATATTGAAGAATCTATTAAGCCTGTGAGTACGATATGTTTGACTCAATGTCATTTGACCCTATTCGGTTTATCTTTATAGGAACAGCGCTATCATTTAAGGACAATCTCTGTTGATTAGGCATTCAACTGATTGACAGGTGAGAAGATGCTCACTATTTTAACTTTTAAGTTCTTTTTTGGAACTTGTTATTTTTAGATAAATCCTTGAGGTGAGTCATGTCTACATCAGCAGTGATAGAAAAATCAAAGCAAAAAATACCTGCATCATTTCCAGTACGCCGTATGGATTATGAGTTTCAGGATATGCCTAAATATTGGTGTAATAATGAACCGACTTTTACGCATTACTTCACAGGTCTATCCACTTTGTTTCCAGAAGGTGAGTCTTATTTTGTTCGCTCAGTACGTGCATTAAGAGACAAGGTGAAAAGCAATCCAAAATTAGACCGTGATATTGGCGCATTTATTGGTCAAGAAGCCATGCATTCTAAAGAACATCACGCTTTTCATGTCAGCGCTCAACAATATGGTTTAGATCCTGAATCTTTAGAAAAGGTGACTGGGATAATACTCAAAGCGATAGAGCAGATTTTTCCGAAAAAATGGAATCTATTGGTTACGGTTGGTTTGGAACATTACACAGCAGTTCTTGTGGTGGAAATGATGAAAAATGTCAATGAGTTAATGACAGACACCACAATTCGTAACTTATGGCTTTGGCATAGTGTAGAAGAAACTGAACATAAGGCTGTGGCATATGATATGTACGAATATTTATATGGAAAAGGTTTAGATGCCTATATTCCTCGAGTCGCTATTTTCACCTTTAGTTTAGTGCTGATTACTGCTTTTTCAAATATCTATCAAATGGTATTGATGTCGAGAGACAAGCAATTATGGAATATTAAGTCTTGGGTAAAGTTTGCAGGTTTTGCAATGCAGTCCTATCGAAAGCTTATTCCTCAATTTTTCTCTTATTATCATTTTGACTTTCATCCGAATGATACAGACGAATCTGAAATTGTCGCGCAAAGCAAAGTAAAGATTGGCATTTCACCTGAACAATCTACATTTATTCAATAGCATGAGAGTTTAGCTTAATTTATTCATTCGGATAAATACATTGATACGCTCAATATGACTGGTCTAGAAATTATGCAAACATTTCTTAAAAGAACTCCAACTGACTCATGCAATTGCGAAAACGATATGAATGAAAGAGGGTGGAGAGCTTGAATTTATTTGAGTTGTATTTATTGTAATTGGATAAATGCTCAAGTGCTTCGGGTAAATGAAGGAGTTATTTAATCAATCTCAAAAATAATAAAGGGGGGATATCCGATAATGAAATCATGGATCGAATATGCCCCACATTGTGTGCTCAAATCGAATGATAAAGAACGGTGGTACTAACCTTTATCGTTTAAAGCATGTGCCTCAGCCAAATACTTTTCCATCTCTTCTTCAGGAACCATACCTCCGCCAGTTCCCCAAATAATATGATTGGCATTTTTGAATTGTTTTTGACTAAGCTGATGGAGCGTTGCATAGTTTTGCTGTTGATGGATCAAAATTGGTCCAAGCATGCCTGCCAGTGCTGAAGGTTCCAATTTCAGTTGTTCAGAATCATTGAGCAGCCCTAACAAGAGATACATGCTTTCATCGCTCAATGTATAAAACCCATCCAGCAATCGTTGCATGGCACGTCCAACAAAACCCGATGCTCGTCCAACCGCAAGACCATCCGCGGCAGTGATATTATCAATGCCTAATGCTTGAACTGATATTTCATCATGCAACCCTGTCGCGACACCAAGCAACATGCATGGTGAATGGGTCGGCTCAGCAAAAATACAGTGCACATGATCACCAAATGCCATTTTTAAACCAAATGCGACACCACCCGGACCTCCACCTACACCACAGGGTAAGTAGACAAATAACGGATGTTCTTGGTCGACAAGAATATTTTTTTCATTTAATTGTTTTTTTAAACGTTGTCCAGCAACCGAATAACCTAAGAAGAGTGTTTGTGAGTTTTCATCATCAATGAAAAAACAATTTGGATTACTCTGCGCTGATTTTCGACCTTCCTCGACGGCGACACCATAGTCTTCGGCATACTCAATTACCGTCACATTGTGCGCGCGTAATTTATCTTTTTTCCATTGGCGTGCATCTGCTGACATATGTACAGTTACATCGAAACCAAGTTGAGCACTCATGATTCCAATCGAAAGACCTAGATTTCCTGTGGAGCCGACAGCAATACTGTATTGGCTGAAAAAGGTTTTAAATGTTGGGCTAGCCAGTTTTGTATAGTCATCTTCATACGTCAATAACCCTGCTTGAATGGCAAGTTTTTCAGCATGATAAAGTACTTCATAAATCCCACCCCGTGCTTTAATCGAACCCGAGATCGGGAGATGGCTATCTTTCTTTAGCCAGAGTTGTCCTAGTATTGATTGCGCATAATGTTGTTCTAATCGTTGTTGCATATTTGCAATGCTTACCAGTTCTGATTCTATAATGCCTTTGGAGGGCTTTGTTTCTGGGAAGGCGTGCATCAAATAAGGGGCAAAACGAGTTAAGCGGTCACTGGCATCATCTATATCTTTTTGAGTCAATCCAACATAAGGCAGACCCTCTGCAAGTGATGTAAAATTTGGATTGAACCATATCGTTTCTTTTAACGAAATGAGATCAGCAACAATAGGATATTGAGTGATCAATTGGTGAATATGTTGAGCATCCATAAAATTATTCCTGAGATCATCTGTGCAAGTCGCCATAGATCAGTCAATCGTTTTCAATTATCTTGCACTTACTTCGAAATCACTTCCGTAGCATGTGCTTGTGTGATCAAGTTTTGATGATTGGGCTATTGAAGTTAAATTTGAAAAATCTGTCAAACGAAGAAATTTGATCTATGCATTAAACTCATTCATGTGAACAGTGAACACATTGGGATGATGTTTTGTAATCAATCTGCGAAAAACTAATAGAGTCAATATAATTTCTAGATCAATAAAATTGATGCGATAGATATTTTATTTGATGATATAAAGCTTGTAATGCCACGCTTTATAGCTAACCTTTAAATCGATTTACGTAGACGATACTTCACTTTGATCAATCCATTTTTAGTAGAATCGTATTCTTGCGCTGCAAACAACGCAGTGCTTTGTTTTTGCTTATTTATCCCCGCTTAACATGGCGACATTCAAGTCAGCTCACGATAGCAAGACCATCTATGATTCAAAAGTGAAAAATATACGAATCATCCAAAGTTTCTAAAAATTCGTATAAACGATATAGAGTTCATTTGGAATAAATGATTAATATCAAATCACTGGTATGAATAATCAGGAAGTTTGACTATATTTTGATTTTAAATCAATGCTGTATGATCAATGTCGGTCACCAAACAGGATCAGCTATTGCATAAAAGTTTAATTCAAGGTCTAAAGGAAAATGCATGAACAACGCACATAAAAATCTAACGGGTTTTCAACTTTCCAAGCTTTATACATTCGAAGTTGCAGCGCGGCATGAATCTTTTGCTTTGGCAGCAGAAGAACTGTTTTTAACACCGAGTGCTGTGAGTCATCAAATAAACCAGTTAGAAAAAGAACTCGAGATCAAACTGTTTTTACGATTGCATCGTAAAGTGAAGCTTACACCTGAAGGAACACGGATTCTCGATGCTTTACAGTATTCTCTAGATGTATTAAATAGTGAAATCAATGCATTAAAAAATCAGTCTTTGGTTGGTGCTTTGACCTTATATGCAAGACCATCAATCGCACAGTGCTGGTTATTACCCCATTTGCCTGATTTTGTTCAGCGTTATCCCCATATTCAACTTTCAATTTTGACAGGTAATGAAAATGTGAATTTTCAGCGTACTGGAATTGATCTTGCCTTGTATTTTGGTCATCAACCTTCTACTCAACTGAATTATCAATATTTAATGGATGAATCAATTATTCCTGTATGCAGTCCTGAGTATGCTGAAAAGATTAAATTGAACAATAACTTAGAGAAGTTAAAAGATTGTACATTGTTGCATGATTGTCAGGCATGGAGTAATGGCACAGGAACAGAAGAATGGAATAGCTGGGCACAACATTTTCGCGTTCCTATAGAACATCTAGCTCAGTTAAGTTTTGATCGTTCTGACCTTGCATTGACTGCTGCAAAAAATCATTTAGGGATGGCAATGGGACGCAAAAAATTAATTGAAAATGACTTAAAAAATGGTGTGCTGATTATGCCATTTCAAAACATGGAGTTGAAATGTGAACAGCATTATTATCTCGTTTCATTAAAAAATAATGTATTACCCAAAGTCAAAGCGCTTACTGATTGGCTATTAGAGCTTGTGAAAAAACAATCAACCCATTGAAGAACAGCGAGCAATAAAAAAAACATTGAGCAGAAAATTCGAATTTGCGCCAAGCAATTTTATTGTGATTGTGTGTTAGATTCATCGGCGATACTGCCCAAATTCCGAAAAATATGCTGGTTTTACATCCTGTTGATGTTATTTTTAATGTTTAAATTATGGTGATTATATTTAAATTATTTTAAATAAAATGTTGTTTTGTTTAGCATTTATGAATGATTAAAGTGAAAAAATTGAGTGACTTATCTTTATTTTGAAGTTCAAACATAAAAAATGCATATTGTAAATAATAATCTAATTGATTATTATTCTCATTTATTAAGTTGTGTGTCTATTTGTAATTCGTATGGGATTAAGTTTTCTACGATGGGCTAAAGCAAAAATACACATGGTTAATGATTATCAATATCATTTTAATAAAAGGCTTCTCCCGCATGAATGCAAATCCTTTTGAACTTTACCAAACCGCTCAGTCTCACCGTTTGGAGTTAAAACCGCGTTATTTATCATTATGTTTGTTTGCATTGATGGCAGCAGGTGCAAGTTCAGGCAGTTTTGCAGAAGAACATCGTTTAGAAAAATCCAAATCTGATAATCAATATAATTCTTTAGCTACGATTACGGTTTATGCACAGTATGAAAATGACGCACCTGTTAGTCGGACATCCATCAATCGAGAAAACATGGATCAAACGGGCGTCACAGACATGGCGGGTATCGTGAAATATTTACCCTTGGTAAATGCGCCATTTTCTGTTGGAGGGGGCGGAACATTTTTTGATGGAACTGGAACCAGTAGTTATAACATCCGCGGTATAGATGCAAACAGAATCGGTTTGGATGTCGATGGGGTTGATTTAGCAGATGCTACAGTGAGTACTTATGTACCACCAAAAAGTATGAGTAAACGTGGTGCTGGTCGAGATTATATTGAGCCAGAAATGTTCACCACAGTAGATATTGTTTCAGGCACAACTGATGTTTCCACAGATGGTATCGGTGGTCGAGTTTCATTTAAAAATAAATCACCAGAAGATTATTTGGTGAATGGTAAAACAGTCGCAGGGACAGTAAAAGCAGGTTATAGTTCTGCGGACCAAGCGTGGTTATCATCCGTCACTGGGGCTGTAGGTAATGATGATGTTAAAGCACTTGTTGCCTATGCACATCGTGAAGGGAATGAAACCAAGCCAAACTCAAAAACTCCAGCATTTCCATCAGATTGGACTTCAGATGCGGTGCTGACACGTTTATTGTGGAATTTATCAGACCAACATCAACTGAACTTTACCGCTGATTATTATAAGAAAAAAACTGATACCAAGGATATTGCTGCAAACTTATTCTCTAATTTTAAAAGTGATGCGAGACAACACCAAGATATTGATCGAACACAATTCAGTATCCTACATACCTATAAACCAAATGATTTCCAGCTTTTCGATCAACTGAATAGCAAAATATGGTATCAGGAGTCGAATAACGATACCGCGACCGCCTTTATGAACAGTGCAACGGTTGCACGTGATTTTTCAACAACTTATAAAGAGAAAAATACCGGCTTAAAAATAGATGCTAAAAAAGAGTTTAAAAATCAAAAGCTAAAATATGGTCTTGCTGCAGATAAGAAAGAATATGCCAGTACTAAAGTTGACTTACGTAATGGTCAAACCATTTCAAGCATTTATCAAGGTGGTTATCTCTTAAACTCTGAATTGAAACGTTACTCTGCTTATGCGTCAGATGAGTTTAGTCTAGATGTGCTGGGACGTGATTTAATTTTAACACCTGCTGTCCGTATAGAGCGCCAAGAATTTAGACCTGAGATCACGTCTTATAGCGATGTTCAGGCGAAAGACTATAATTATGTATCTCCGAGCTTTTCAGCCAGCTATCAATTTACGCCAAGTAATTATAGCTATTTAAAATATTCGAGAGGCAATCGAATCCCATCTCCAACAGAAATTGGCGGGGTGTATCAAACCACACCTGGAAATCCGAGTTATATCGTCATTGGTAATTCGAACTTGAAAAAAGAAACCAGTGATGCATTTGAATTGGGTTTAAGAAATACATCAATTGATGGTATCAAATTTGATGTGACTGGGTTTTATACCAAATACAAAGATTTTATCGACTATTACAACTATGGAACGACTCCACAATATCCTTATGGTTACTACAGAGCTGAGAATTTAGCTGATGCACAGATTTGGGGAGGTGAACTGTCTACACGTATTGATTTAGGACAGTTTATCCCAAACTCTGATGGCTACAGCTTGGCATTGGTTGCGGGTAAAACCAAAGGATCAGCAAAAAATAAAAATGGCGGCAAAAGTGGTGTGAATTCGGTTCAACCAGAAAAGGGAAGCTTGACGTTTGCTTATGATGATCCGAATAAAGTATTTGGATTAGGGATGACAGCTACAGCAGTTGGCGGAAGAATGGCAACTAAGGACGTCACGTCTTATCAGGATGATATTAAATATCAAAATGTAGCAGGTTACACCGTTTTTGATTTGTCCGCTTATTGGAGCGTCAACAAATTCACCAAGCTGAATGTCGCCTTCAATAATATCTTTGATAAAACGTATTGGGACTATGCCGCAGTCGGTACGCTTACCGGCGCAAATCAGGCAAGTATCATTGACCGTGCTGCAGAACCTGGTCGTAATGTCGTTGCAAGTATTGAATTTAAATATTAATTTTTTTTAATCACCTGCTAGAAAGTTTTTTTTAATCCAGCAAATACGTATATTTAAGGATATAAACATGAAAAAATTGGCACTCTTGATTGCAACGATCACAGCAATGACCAGTTCCGTATCAACCATTGCTGAAACAGTAGAGCAAGCGGATGTTTACCAGCAGGCATATGCACTGTATATGCTTTATCACTCCAACAACAAAGACCAAACGACTCCAAGTTTGATTAAACAATATCCTCAAGATTATGTTGAATTGTTTAAGGGAAATAAAAAAGTTACGCAACAGCAGTTTGTTCAATTTGAGCAAGCACGCTTAGAGCCCTTGCTTAAACAGCGTCGTGAAATGTCTGAAAAACAGGCGCATGTACGTTTCGGTATTTTGGATAACAACAAAGATCAAAAATTGACCTTGAAAGAATTTCAAGAAACGGGTCTAAAAACCTTCAATCAGTTTGACAAAAATCAGGATGGTTTGATCAATGCTGAGGATGCAAAATTATCAGACAACACTAATGCAACTCATGATGGTTTTAGAGTGAAATTACCGATTTCGATGCCTATGCCAAGCAATACACAAGAATTCATTACACAGTATGGTCAAGGGAAAAACTATGTCACGCTTGGAGATTATTTGACTGCTCGAGATAAGCAATATTTTGCCACCGATGCTAACGGTGATCATATTGTGACTGAGAAAGAATATGTTGATGAGTTTATGCAACGCTTTGACCAAAACATAGCATCAGGAAAACTCAAAATGCAGGAAACCGCAGCGCAACAATTCCAAGCCATCAGTAAAGGTAAAACCACCATCCAACATGCTGATCTTCAACAGTTCGCTAAAAAACTGAATCAATCCATTCGTCAATAAGTCATTATTTTGCTCAGCCATTTTCGAATGGTTGAGCAATTTTGTATAAAATTTCAAGTAATTGATAAATATAAATATTTTACTTTTTTCTAATGCGTAGTCAAAAAAATCATTTGTATGAATAATTAGCCGGTTTGACTAGACCTCTTTTTGATGAGTCATTTATGCATATGTTTTCAGCTTTTCCTATCATTAAGTTTTTCTATTGATTCGGCATAAAAAGTTGTTTAAAAATTCGCTAAAAATCAACAAGTGATTAAGCATAAAATAACAAATTCAAAGTTCTTGCAAACCTAAGCCCATCATTAAAATGCTTTACATAAAAAAGGCGGGAAAATCACAACAGGGGTCACTATTTTCTAATTTTTTTGTTAAGATATCAATAATAATTCTCATTCTCTTTTAAGTATGTCTGACCCTATTACTCAGCTTTATCGCCACCATCACTCTTGGTTGTATCAATGGCTAAAGCGTCGTTTGAATCACAGTGAAGATGCTGCTGATTTAGCCCATGATACTTTTGTGCGCATTTTAAAACGCAAAGATGAGTTATATTTTGATCAGCCACGTGCAATTTTAACAACCGTGGCAAAGGGGATATTGATTAACTGGTATCAACGTAAATCAATTGAAAAAGCCTACTTAGAAGAGCTGTCTGCAAGTCCACGCTTTGATGAGATTACACCTGAGCAAAAGTTGTCAGCTATAGAGTCTCTTTGCTTGATCAACCAATTACTTAATCAATTGCCTGAACGTCAACAACAGGTATTTGTATGGTCGCAATTAGATGGTCTCACCCAACAAGAAATTGCCACACGCTTAAATGTTTCAACACGAACAGTGATGCGAGATTTAGTCACAGTATTAAGTCAGTGCTTAGCTCTGATGGATGAATGCTGAGATGAAGCATCAGCAAATTTATCAAGAAGCTGCAGAATGGATTATCAAAATTCAACAAGCCACATTAAATGAAACGGAACAAGCTGAATTTGAGCAATGGAAAATGCAAAGTTCAATGCACCAAGCTGCATGGTCTAAGGCAGAACGTTTGTTAAACGGCTTATATACCTTTCCCGATGATGGACAAAAGCTCATCGTCCAAGCCAATAAAAAAGCCCAATTTAACATGAGCAAATTATTCATTGTGGTGGGTTTATTTGGGTTTGGCAGTATGTTGCTTTGGAATACAGACTATAAGTATCACTGGCGGGCAGATTATAGTACCTCTGTTGGTCAACAGAAACAGGTTGAACTTGAAGATGGAACGCAACTTCAATTAAATACTCAAAGCGCAGTAGATGTTCGTTATACCGCACAACAACGAAGCTTGTATTTGCATTATGGTGAAATACAAGTCCACACTGCCCAAGAACAGAATGCTCATTATCGTCCATTCTTTGTTAAAACCGAATCAGCAAATTTACAGGCGCTGGGCACAGTATTTAATGTTCAATATTTAAAGAATAATGAAAATAATACCTGTTTGGGCGTCATGGAAAGCGCCGTCAAAGTCAGTTTAAACCGCTCTAAACAAACTAAAACAGTGCATGCTGGTGAGCAAATTTGTTTTGATGAACAGCATTTTAATACCGTGCAAAAGCTTGATCCAAACGTTTTGGCTTGGAAAAACCAAATGGTGATGGCTTTTGAAATGCCTCTGGAACAATTGCTGAAAGAAGTTGCTCGTTATCAGTACCAATATGTTGACATCGACCCAGATCTAAAATCTTTAAAGGTCTCGGGTTCATATCCTGTAAACGATTTTAGCACCTTAAAAACAGCACTTGAATTAAGTTATCCAGTCAAAGTTGAAGGGTATTTCAGTGATCATTTGCTGAGAATTCAAACGAATCGTGAAAAAACTAAAAAATAATCGAAAAACAATGTCAGTTTTTCAAAACATAACGGGTAATACAGTTAAATCACCGAAATTGGAGAAATTTTATGACCGCTTCATTCGCATTAAACAGTCTTGCACTCCGTTTAAAAAATGAAACCGCCAGCCAGCATGAATATATGCACCAACTGATGGAACAGGCACAGGTTTTTAAAGATGTTGAGCATTATGCTCAATTTACTTTGGCACAATACTATTTTCAAAAAAATGTGGAAAATGTATTCGACCTTGCTGAGGTCGCTGCATTGATTTCTGATTTAGATATCCGTGGACGTTCACAGTCAGCTTTACTGGATTTGCAGGACTTAAACCAGCAAGTCGAGTCATTAAAATTAATGACGGAAGGTATTGGCTTTGCTGAAGCCTTAGGTTGGATCTATGTTTCAGAAGGTTCGACTTTAGGTGCAGCCTTCTTGTTTAAACAAGCACAACAACATTTGGGCTTTTCAGCTGAATTTGGTGCACGCAATTTGGCGGCTTATCCTGAGGGGAGAGCAAAAGTTTGGAAACATTTTATTGCTGAGCTAGATCAAGCAGAACTTTCTCAACAACAACAAAATCAAGTTATTGAGGGTGCTCGACAGGCATTTGATTATTTCGGATTGTTATTGAAAAACATCCATTAAAGCAATGAAGAAAGTTCTTTCGCTCTTTGATCACCATTCGTCTAAACGCAAAAGCCGAGTTCAGCCTTTGGACGAGCCTCAAACTAAGCGGATACATTCATCTCATTTAGTCAGGATCATCTGTGTGATCTTGGCTGTTTTATGTATTTTTGCCGCGATTATCGGTGTGGTATTGCCTGGCATTCCAACTTTTGATTTTCTTTTTTTAGCTACTTTTTTTGCCTCAAGAGGCTCAACGAGATTACATCGTTGGCTTCATCAAAACCGTTATATGCGTCTTTTAATGGCGCAGTATCAGGGTGGTTTTAAGCACATTTCACGGTCACGCAAGTGGATGATGATCGTGAGCATGGTATTGGCTGTAACGATGTTGCTTCTGTCTTCGTTACATCTGCATCTTAAACTCAGCATATTGGCAGTGTTAAGCCTGTGTTTGTTTTGGATCTGGACCCGATCAGAAAATAAATAATTTTTTTTGTCATATTTTTAAAAGTCACTGGGTAATGATTATTGAAAATGAAAATCATTCACAAGTAGGCGTTCATATGAAGTTTAAAAAACAAAGCTTGGCCGTTTTAATACAATGCTTATGTATTGGTGGTGTTTATGCACAACTGACTCCCAATGTCGCAGCATCAACAAAAACATCCTCTGAAAAATATTATCAAATTACAGGCAATCAGTTGGGTTATGTATTATCCACTTTTGCTGCTCAATCGGGTGTGGTGCTGAGTTATGATGCAAATATGCTCAAAGGATTAAAAAGTAAAGGAATTACAGGGTATTACAGTGTAAAGAATGGTTTTGATTATTTACTGGCAGAGCAACCTTATCAAGTTGAAAAACAAGGTGCGACTTATCATTTGATGCCTAAATCTACGGTTGCAAAACGAGTTATAAATCATAGCCAAAGCATTAAAAATCAGCAGATGGCTTTAGATTCGTCTGATACTGATTATGTCAAGCTTGCACAAATCAAAGTCAATGCTGAACTTTATCAAGATAAGGTCAATACAATCCAACTCAATCGTGAGCAAATTAGCCGCTTTCGAGGAACGGGGAATGGAGATGTGTTTTCGGACATGGCTGGTGTTCAAAGCAACAGCTTACGTAATGAAGCAGGCGCAATTGATATTGGCATTCGAGGAGTGCAAGGTGAGGGGCGTGTTCCTATTGTGATTGATGGAAGTTTGCAATCGAGCCACACCTTTCGCGGGTATCAAGGAGAAAGTGACCGTACCTATATCGACATGGATTTAATCAGTCAAATTGAAGTCGAAAAAGGGGCTTCTCGTGCCAAATTCAGTGTTGGTGGAATTGGAGGCATCGTTAAAATGCGTACCCTTAACGTCGATGATATCTTATTGCCTGATCGTCAATCAGGTGTGATGTTAAAAGGGAGTTTTTATAACAACAATAAAACGCCACATATCTCAGATAATGAACGTGAACAAATGTCTTATTTGCTACGCAATAAACTTTCTTCCAACAATTTCCAAAACGGCGCTGGAACAATTGCAGCAGCGTATCGCAATGATATATTCGATTTGGTTGCAGCGTATAGTAAACGAGAAGTAGGCAATTACTTTGCAGGTAAACATGGCATTGAATACTATCAAGATCGAGATATTGTCGATGTGGGGCCAGGTCAAGAAGTGGTAAATACCAGTTATAAAAGTGATTCAGGCATCATTAAAGCAGGTATAAATATTACAGATGAACACCGAGTTGAAGTGAATATGCGTCGTCACATGCAAAAGGCGGGTGAGGTGATGGCTGTTTACTGGAACAGATCTCAAGTGATTGATCCTAACTCGCCACCTTGGGGCTATATTGATGGTGAATATGTACTGCCTCAATATATTGAAGGTGCTTATAAAATGCCACAATGGTCGCTGGGTACAGCAGCAATCAATGCTTTTAGTGGAAATTATACCTATAAACCAAAGCACAACAATTGGATTGATTTAGAGTTAGGCATTTGGCATACCAACGCCAAGTACCGCCAACATAACGGTATGTTGGGTATGTTGAATGCAAGTTACGGTGATCAATACTGGGGAAGTTATCAAGATTATCGTAGCGGTATTAACTTAGAAAATACCAGTAAAATTGATGCTTTAACTTTGAACTATGGTCTGACCTACGATGAACAAAGAATGAAGCCACAAAACCTCATTGAGAGGGAAACTGCGCGAAATGGTTTACGTCAAGAGTCCTCTATTTTCCTCAACGGAGACTATCTTTTTAAGAACTATACATTGAGCTTTGGCAGTAAATGGCACAAGGCAAAAGTGAAAGATTATGGCGATCAGCATCGGGCAATGACCCCCGTCGCAAATTCAGACTTGACTGATAAAGGCTATGCGCTTCGTGAGTTTGACGGAAAAATAGATTGGATGGCACAACTAAACTATCAATTTATGAACGGTATTGATATTTATGGAAAGTTATCCAATACCTACCGTAGTCCAAGTTTATTCGAATCGACAGTATCCAATCAAACCTTTAGTTATGATCCTGACTTACCGATTCACTCAGAGAACGCACGCCTTGCTGAATTTGGCTTGATTGGAAAACGTGACAATCTTTGGGCTGAAAATGATCAGCTAAAATTCAACATTAATTATTTCCATAATCAAACCCGTGATTTTCTCACGCAAGGCGTACAAAAAAAGGATATTCCCAATCAGATTACTCCAGATTTTATTCTTCCCTACACAAGCTCTTATACATTCATCAATTATAAAGAAGTGGTCTTAAAAGGTTTGGAGTTTAATCTGGCTTATCAGCATCCAAGTTTCTTTACCAGTTTCAACGGCACATTATATCAAGCTCCTAAAGTCTGCCCAGCAAGCAAAAGTGATTGTAACGAAGTCGGGGATTCTTGGAGTTTAATCTCAACACGTTTACCACCACGTAAGATTTTTAATATCACCGTAGGTAAACACTTGTTGGAAGATAAACTGATCATTGGAGCGCGAGCGAAGTATCATTCTGAGAAGAAAAATCCGAAAGGCTGGTTGGCAGGTACGGGGGTGAGTGGTCGAGCCGTGACTGAGATTTCATCAGAAACCATCGTTGATCTTTTTGCCAGCTATAAGCTGAATCCAAATCTAAACCTTTCGTTTAATGTTGATAACTTAACCAACCGTTATAATTTTGATCCGGGTACAGTGATCGGTATGCCAATCCCAGGGCGAACCATCAAAGTCGGATTTGAAGCAAAATTCTAAATCAGTGTCGTGATCAAGCGCATTGTGGGCTTGATCACTATCATGAATTTGTTTTATCCATTCAAAACAGGTTGAGTCAGAAGATGGGTAATCTTTTTGACTCTATTTTTTTATCGTTGGAAATATTGTGTTTAAGGTGCACGTAAAACAGTTCTAAAGCCAACATGTGTCGCAGCCAAATCAAACTCCTGAGGGTAGCGACTGCTGTTGCGATAACGAGAACAAAAATTAGAAGCACATAAAAAAGAACCGCCTTTAATCACGTACTGAGTACCCGCAATACGCTGTTGACGAAGATCTGCATAATTCCCCATGTGTTGATCGTGTGCCCCTCGATAAATAGATGAGGTCCATTCCCAAACATTACCAATCATATCAAACAATTTAAAGGCATTTGCAGCATAACAGCCCACTGGAGCAACGCCTTCAAAGTGATCTGCTTGTGTGTTATTAAATGGAAATTCACCTTGCCAATAATTGGCTTGAGGGTGTTGATGTGCATCTTCTGGCGCTTGGTGTAATGGTGTATCTGTGGTCGATCCTGCTTTGGCAGCATATTCCCATTCTTGTTCTGTGGGTAAATCATGCCCCAACCAAACAGCATAATGTTCGGCATCATTTTGAGTGACATAGCGAACGGGTTCAGCAGGCAGCGGTGCTTGACCTTTAGCACCATTTGGACTTTTCCACGTATAGTCTGCTTTGAGTTGCCACCATTGTTGAGGCGTCTGCTTATTCGGAGAAAATACAGCAGCTTGATGCTGTTTTTCAGCATCTGTGATGTAGCCTGTTGCCTTTACAAAACTGGAGAATTGGGCAACGGTAACCTCCGTTTGGTCGATCCAGAAACTTTCAACCTGACGTTGCTTTTCTCCAAAATTGATTTCGTCTGGATAAGCTTGATTAGAACCGAGCTGAAATGAACCTTTGGGAATCCGTACCATTCCTGCGGTTGGGTTTTGCCCCCACGCCTCTGGTAAGCCTGAATATTGTTGGCATTGCTTTAATGTGCCAAGTTGAGCCAATTGAGTTTGTTGCTGTGGTGCAGGGCGATCAGGTTGTACCTTACTACAGCCTGCCATAAGTGACAGGCTACACAATAAAATGGGAACAGGCTGAAGCTTCATTGAATATTGTATTCCTTCACTCCATTTTGTTGGGTGTATTTGTTATATACCTCAATGAGTTCCTGTACTTTTGTTGGATTGTCCTGCGCCAAGTTTTTGGTTTCACCACGATCATTGTTTAAGTTATACAGTTCCCAAGTTCCTGTACCCAACTCAGCTTTGCCTTGTAAAGCAATTTTCCAGTCTCCTTGGCGAGCATATTTACTGCCATGCAGTTCATCCGCAAAACTAAATTGAGCTGGGCGAATCCATTGTGCTTTATTTTCTAGTACAGATTTCCACGAGTAACCACTTGGGGTATTAATTTGACGCCCTTTGTATTGACCCTGTGGAACAGCAATATTGGCATACTCCAACACAGTTGGGAAAACATCCAGTACTGAAGCAAAGCCATGATGAATTGCTTGAGCCTGAGTTTGGTTTGGAAGTTTTACAATGGCTGGCGCGGTGGTCGCCCCTTCACCTGCGGTGTCTTTCCATAAATGGAATGGCGCTGCACTGACTTCAGCCCAACGGGGACCAACATAGTGATAAGAGTTGGCTGTACCAACATTATTTAAGTTGTTGTCAAAACCTGACTCTGCACCATAGTTACCTCGGATAAAACCTTCAGCGCCGTTATCAGAAACAAAGAAAATTAAAGTATTGTCATATAAATGATTACGTTTGAGATATTGAATGACACGACCGATATTGGCATCCAAGTTTTCCACCATGCCCGCATAAATTTCCATTCTGCGTGCTTCTAAAGCCTTTTGTTCAGCGGAAAGTTCATTCCATTTACCATATTTTTGAGGGGCATTTTGTGTTGCAATCGGTTCAGCAGCCGTAAAATTGGCAGGAATCAGTCCAAGCTGTTTTTGTCGTGCAATACGGGCATTACGAATCGCATCATAGCCGACATCGTAAACGCCACGATAACGATCTCGATATTCTTGAGGTGCTTGAATTGGCCAGTGTGGCGCTGTATAAGCCGCATAAGCAAAGAATGGCTTACCTGAGTTTTTACCAGACTCTAAATAACTGAGTAGCTTATCGGTGAAATAATTGGTCGAGAAGAAATCATCAGGCAGTGATGAGATTGCAACTTGTTTGCCATCTTCGGTATAGGTGGCATTACGTTTATAGGCTGTAGGTGCTTGTTTAAAATGTAAATCCAAGCCTTGTAACAAAGTGAATGAGTGATCAAAACCTTTGGCCTGTGCATTGGTTTCTGGGGTTAAACCCAAGTGCCATTTTCCACTAATATAGGTACGATAACCATTGTCTCTAAGCACCTCTGCGATTGAAAGGGAACGTTCATTTAAATAACCTTCATATCCGGGTTGTCCTTTTAAATGCGCAGGGGTAAGTTCAGCCATCGCTCCAATCCCTGCCAAGTGATGATCAGTGCCTGAGATCAATTGTGAACGCGTCGGTGAGCAGGTGGGTGCAGTATGATAATCGGTTAAAATACGTCCTTCTTGGGTTAGTGCATCAAGGTTTGGGGTGTGGATTTCACCACCAAAAGCGCCTAAATCTGAATAGCCAAGATCATCCGCCATGATAAATAAGATGTTCGGTTGTTTTTGAGTTCCCACACTGCCATTGGATTCATTTGAATCACTGTCATTACAGGCTGAAATAGAAAGGCTGAATAAAGCAATAGAAAGTGTTGTAAGAAGATTTTTACCAGACATACGTGTCGACTTGATTTTATAAAAATTGAGCTGAGTTTAGAGGGTTAATTTTTACGGTAAAAATAATTAAAATTTGATTGTTAATCTTAAAAAATGAAAAGACTCAAAGTTCAGTCTAAAAATAAAATTGAAGGCACATTCTAAGATTCGTGATAAGGTGAACTTTTATTCCCTTTATTATGTTATGTAATTGAAACTTGAGAAAAACTCATCAATGTTATTGAGATAATGTAGACAGGTCTGTCTAGACTTTGACGCTATTTTTTAGTACACTACATCACAATCTAAAATCAAACAATAAACCATGTCTAACAATATTTATGTTGCTCTAGAGCAGTTGGGACTTACAGCGCAAAAGCGCGCCATACATTTGCAATTTTCAAATACCGCGCTCAATGATCAAGTTTTTCTTCAGCGCATTGAGGGCACACATCAGTTGAATGAGGGAATTCAACTGCAATTGATCTGTCTTTCGACAAATTCAGCAATACCTTTAAAGCAGTTTATTGGTGCTCAAGTCGCTGTTGATATCGTCAATGATCAATCCGAACTCAATCGAATTTCAGGGATTGTCACCCATGCAGATGCAGGCGCGAGTGATGGTTCTCTTTGCATCTATCGTCTTAAGGTTGAAGACCCAACCGCACTGTGGAAACATCGTAGAAATTCCCGTGTGTTTATGGCGAAGTCGGCTGTTGAGGTAATTCAAACCGTATTTCAGGAATGGGTGCAACGTAGCCCACTGTTTGCTTCAAGCCTCACTTTAGACAAGAGCGGACTGACCAAAGACTATGATGTCCGTCCATTCCTCATGCAGCAATCTGAAAGTGATTTCGACTTTCTAACACGTTTGATGAGAGCTGAAGGAATTAATTGGCTAATTGATGAAGCTCAGCTGAAAGTGCCGAATACAACTGAACAAATTCAAGCACAAAAGTTAAGATTAATCGATGATAACGCTCAATTTAGTGCCTTGGAACGCCGTAACATTCGTTTTCATCGTAGCTCCGCTGTAGAAGCGAGCGATTCAATCATTCATTTTACAGGACAACGTTCACTTCAACCGACCTCAGTCCATATTCAACGCTGGCAAGCCGATGTATTAGATACAGATGAAGGTGCTGGTAGCGTTCAAAGTAAACACAACCATAGTGAAAATTACGACAATGCTAGCCTAGGTTTAGAACAAGCATGGCACTTTAGCCCTGCATGGATACAAGATCTCAATGGAGAAGATGGTGCAACGCCATCGGGCAACAGTCAGGTTGAGCGCTTTAACCAAAACCTCAGCAATTACTATAATGTGCAAGCCAAACAATTTACTGCGATCTCGACAGTACGAGATGCGCAGGTTGGCTATCATTTCGAACTGAATGAACATCCAAGCATAAATCTAAAAGATACTGCTGATCGGCAATTTCTAATCATATCCAAAACCTTTTATAATCAAAATAATTTACCGAAAGACTTAACCAACCAAGTCGAAACTTTGTTAAAACAAAGTGATTGGCAAATCACCAATATCACCACAAACAATAGTGAGGAACGCCAAGCCAATACACTGACGCTAATACGACGTAATATTGCGATTGTTCCTGAATATAATCCACTGCAACACCGTCCGATCGCATCACCACAACGCGCTATTGTTGTGGGTCCAAGTGGCGAAGAAATCCATGTCGATGAATGGGGGCGCATCAAAGTCCGCTTTCTGTTTACCCGTAATGAAGACAATACGCATGATGGTGGTGCAGGCTCGAATGACAATGATACCGACTCGGCTTGGGTCGATGTGCTGACCCCGTGGGCAGGCGAAGGCTATGGGGCAAGATTCTTACCGCGTATTGGAGAGGTTGTTGTTATCGATTTCTTTGCGGGGGATATTGACAGACCATTCATCGTTGGGCGCATCCATGAAGGATATCGTCATCCAACTCAATTTGATGGCAAAGGCAAACTGCCAGATACCAAAAAGTTATCAGGGATTAAAAGTAAGGAATATCAGGGCAGTGGCTACAATCAGCTACGCTTTGATGATACTAAAGGGCAACTTAGCAGTCAGCTACAGAGTAGTCATGGCGCGAGTCAACTGAATCTTGGAAAGCTCAGTCATCCAAAAGATCAAGCAGAAAGTGATGATCGTGGTGAGGGCTTTGAATTACGCACAGACCAATGGGGTGCATTACGCGCAGGGCAAGGCTTACTGATTTCGACCTATGCTCAAGATCAAGCCAAAGGTGATCATTTAGAGAGTGAGATTGCCCAAAAGCAACTTGAAAGCAGTCAGACCAATAGTAAAGCTTTAAGTGATATTGCTAAAAACCAAAAGACCGATGAAATTGAGTCGATTGAGCAACTGAAAGCTTTTGCAGAAGCAATTGAAAAAGATATTGCCAAGTATAAAAAAGCAATCATGCTGTTAAGTTCAGCTGATGGCATTGCCCTGAGTACGCCTGAAGATATTCACCTTTCAGCAACAGGCATCATCAATCATAGTGCAGGCGACAGTATTAACTTCAGTACCCAAAAAAATCTGTTGGGACATGCGTTAGGAAAAGTGAGTTTATTTGCGGCACAGGGTGGCATAAACTTTATTGCGGCACAGGGTAAATTTAATATTCATGCGCAGTCAAATGCTTTAGATGTATTTGCCAAGCTTGGAATCACCATTTCTTCGACTGAAGACCGAATAGAAATCAGTAGCCCGAAAGAAGTATTGATTACTGGTGGTTCATCACAAATTGCATTGAATGGTTCAGGAATTTTCCCCAAAACAGGTGGAAAGTTCGAAGTCAATGCAGGGCAACATACCTTTAAGCCGGGTGCCAGTGTCAGTAAATCAGCACAACTTCCACCTTCAAACCCAATGAAAGGGGCTCTGGACTTACTGAAAAGTTATGGTGGAAAGGATTTCTTTAAGCAAACAGGCTTTAATGTCATAGATTCATTTGGCAAGCAAGTTTCTGGCAAATTGGATGGCAATGGTTTTGCAAAAGTGACAGGTATTGCACCTGGACCTGCCAAAGTTGAATTTGAAACCGATCCGCGAAGTGCTTGGAATCAAGGTAGTCATTTTAATCGTGATTATGCTTGGTCAGAAGAAGCAGTCGGTGGCGTCACTGGTTTTGCCCAAAATGCCTTAAAATCGATGGGACAAAATATGATGTCTCAACTTAAGGATAATTTGTTCTCACTGAATGGTGATTCCCTAAAAAACATGGGTAAAAATGCTCTAAAAGACCTTGGAACACAAAGTCTAGGGCAGTTTAAACAACAATTTACTCAAAGTGCATTAGGTTCAGTCTCTTCAGCAATGAATTTAAACCTGTCTCCATCTCAGATGATGAATGTTGGACAGATGATTTCCAATCCAAGTCAAACCTTACAAAACATTAAAGACCAAGGTATCGATTTCTTTAAAGATCAAGCTTCAGCTGCCTTCGCTCAAAAGAGCAGTGGTTTGTTATCCAACTTAACATCAGCAACAGGTTTCGGTTCGGGATTAGGGCAAGGCTTTGTCGCAGAATCTTTTGGCTCAGGTCAAAACCTTGCAGATACGCCTGTAAAAGTGGTCGATGATTTTGTGAAAAAGGACGAGTATTTTTCTCGGTTCTTGACGTATAGCATTACCACGCGCAAAGGCGAAGCATCTTCATCACCGAACATAGCACAGAGTATTCCTCAAACTGTAAGTCAGCCTTCACCGATCTTGACCCAGAACACTTCGCCAGTTTCACCCCCTCAAGAGGTGAAAAAACCGCAGTCGATTTATAATATGGATAAAGATGTGGTGCGTATGGATTTAGAAGAATCCCGTTATGTCACCAAACAAGTGACGGTACGCAAAACCACGCCTGAAGATCCAGATGTATATAGTGCACGCAATAAGTGATTGAGTATTTTTAGATTTTTCTTGATTGAAATTAAAAATTAAAACGTATTAAGGTTAAGCCCATGGCATTTATAGACAGTAAAAACCAGACCGCAGGGTCCAATACAACAGAAACATCTCGCACAGACAATACAAAGCCAGCAATTGAATTGGCAGTATTTAACTTAGCCAGTGTGACGCATACAGAAGACCATAAATTTATTGCGCATCAAATTCAGAAATACCTACAAGCATGCGGAAATACCAGTCTCGAACAAATCAAAGCTAGCGCCAATGTCCCGACAGTAGCCAACATTTTTGCATTGTCTGGTAGTGTGTTAGATCTGATTCTATTTGCCGCAGAACCCAAACAAGCTGATGCTGGTGTACAACAAGCAGCATTGTTGAGCATGAACTTAATCGGTTTATTTTTACAACCGAACACCGAAGCCCATGTGCGTATGGCATTACGTCCAATGTTGGGGTTAATGGCTGAGTGTTTATATCCAGCCAATGGCAAAATCAAAGAAGCCGACTTACGTCGTATGCAGTTGCACCTTAATGCACAGATGGCAGGTGATTTAGAAAAATTCCTACAAGAAACACAAGCTAAACTCACAGGCTTACTGTCCAGTGCAACAACACTGGGGTCTTCAATCTTGCAAGCCTTTACCACCAGTGTGGCAGGTGGATTGCCAAGCATTGCTTCAGCCGGTGCAACCGCTGAAAAGCGAGACCCCAGCCTACAATTTAGCAATTGGGCACAGCCATTGATTGATTTGTTGGGCGCACCCGCACAAGCAGACATGACTGCAAAGATTTCAGCGCCTCATTTAACTTTGCAAACGGAAGTTCAAAAAGCCGCCCCATTACTTGCTACAGCGATCCAACAACAAAGCAATGCGGGTACACGATATAGCCTAGCTTGGCTGATTCAAGAAACCCTAAACGCCATTCAAACACAGGGAAAAAAAGCCACAGCCAGCGTCCCCCTCAACCAAACAGGCGAACATGAACAACATATCAATGGTGATATTTTAGAGTTTGTGACCTTACAGCCTGATGCGTTAAATGATCCGATTTGTGCAACATTAATTGAAGATCAAAGCTCCAAAACAGAACACAGTATTAGCTATGCGATAGGTGCTGAACGGGTCAATCACGCAGACTTCTATTTACCTAAACTGGGTTTTGTCTTTAGCCGGCAATATAACTCACAGATGGATGAGTTTGACTACAGTATGATCGGTGCACGATGGATGATGCCTTTTTCCAATGTGATCATACACAACGCACAGGGCTACTTATTTATCGACAGCAATGGACGCAAACACCAACTACCAGCCTCGATTGTCGATGAACGCTATCAAGTTCCTTTTGAAGGTTTTAGTGTCGCACCCTATGAACAGGGAGATTTATTACTCAACTTTGGTTCAGACTGGAACTTCCATTTTCATAGTTTTAATGCTGGAAAACATTACCATCTGGTCCAACAATTCAATGAACAGACCGATGAAAAAGTCGTACTGACCTATTTATTATACGAACAATTTGCCTACTTGCAGGGCATCGATTTCCAATTGAAACGTGCCAAACATTTACTTAAATTTGCTTTTAACGAACAAGCCAAAATCATTGCTGCATTTGTTGATGAACAAGCACAACCCTTAGCACGCTATGAATACGATACACAGGGCAACCTGATCAAAGCCACGGATCAAAATGGGCATACGCGCAGTTATGAATATAACCAAGCCCATCAATTGACTCGCTATACCGATCGTACAGGGCGTGGACAAAACATTCGTTATGAATCGACCTCGCCCAAAGCCAAAGCGATTGCAGAGTGGGCAGATGATGGCAGCTTTAAAACCCGCTTAGAATGGCATCCACGCCTACGTCAAGTTGCGGTCTATGATGCCTATGATGTACCAACCTATTACTATTTCGACTTAGATGGTTTTACCTACCGTACCCGTTTAGCCGATGGTCGAGAAAAGTGGATTTCCCGTGATCGTCAAAAACGCATTACCCGACAAATTGACTTTACTGGGCTTGAAACCGAACAAGTGTACAATGACCAAGATCAATTGGTAAAAATAGTACAGCCGAATGGAGGCATCATCCTGTTTGCCTATGATGAAGCAGGCAACCTGACCGAAACCAAAGATCCTGAAGGCAATATCTGGAAGAAAGAATATGATGCAGATGGCAATGTCAGCAAAGACATTAACCCATTAGGGCAGACCACCCAATATAAATATAACAATGACAACCAATTGGTTGAAGTGATTGATGCCAAAGGTGGCTCAAAGAAAATCCAATATAACGACCTTGGGCAAATGATCTCCTATACCGACTGTTCAGGAAAAAGCAGTGCTTGGGAATATGATGAAGACGGAACACTGACAGCACAAGCTGCTGCGGATGCACAACAAGTCCAATATCTATATAGCACTCAAGGCAAAGACAAAGGACAGCTGCAAACCATCATTTATCCTGATGGATTAAAAGAACAATTTGAACACGATGAAGAAGGGCGTCTACTCAAACATATCGATAGCAAAGGCTTAATCACCCAATACCAATACAACCCAGTTGGGTTATTAGAACAACGCATTGATGCCAATAGACACCAAATCGGCTACCAATGGGACAAACAAGGTCGGATTCAAAAACTGATCAACCAAAACCATGCTGAATACTTATTTGATTATAACCGTTATGGGCAATTGATCCGTGAACAAGCCTTTGATGGAGAAGAAAAACACTTTAGTTATGATGAGAATGGATTCCTATCGCAAATCCGCCAACCGAATATTCTGACTGAATTTAGCTACCATCAGGGTGGAGCGATTGCATCAAAGACCTATACCCATCTGCAAACTCGACATCGTCAAGTTGAAGAATTTGAGTACAACTTAAATAGCCAATTGAGCAAAGCCAGCAATACAGAAAGCCAAATTGACTTTTATCGCAATCCACTTGGGCAATTGGTACGAGAACACCAACACTACAAAGTCCCGAATCTGCCTGCACTGAGCGCAGTGCTACGTTACGAATACGATGAATTGGGCAATTTGACTCAAACCATCCGACCTGATGGACAAGTCCAAGCCAATCTCAGCTATGGCTCAGGGCATATTTATGGCATTGCTTTTAACCAACAAGACATGGTGGCATTTCAGCGAGATGATTTACACCGAGAAACCACACGCTTGCTTGCCAATGGCTTGGTGCAAAACAAAAACTATAATGATATGGGCTTACTCAGTTCACAAATCATTCGACATGAACAAGAAACACTCGATCAGTTACAACAACCCCAATTACAACAAGCAAAACATCAAGCAGAACGACATTACCACTATGATAACAACTACCTACTGACTCAGGTGGATGACAGCCGATTAGGCAAATTAAGCTATCAATACGACCCAATTGGACGCTTAATTAAAGCGCAAAACCCGTATAGTTCTGAAAGTTTTAGTTTTGATCCAGCGGGGAACTTAATCGACCCGATTGCGACACAAACATCACAAGTCAAAAATAACCTGATCACCCAATATCAAGGCAAGCACTACAAATATGATGCGCAAGGCAATGTGATTGAAACCAGTCAATCAGGTCAAACATTAAAGCTGACTTGGGATAACCTCAATCGTCTGATACAAAGCGATCACAATGGTCAAATTACAAGCTATGGTTATGATGTATTTGGTCGTCGATTATACAAACACAGCCTCAATGACGCCAAAACAGAACATAGCTCAGAACTTACTTTATTTGGTTGGGATGGTGACTTGATGATTTGGGAGTCATACAAAACCAACTCCAATCAAGCAAACAAACAAGACTACACCAAACACTATGTTTATGAACCAGATAGCTTTGTACCGTTATTACAAACAGGCTATACCCGTTTTATTGAACTGATAGAAACACCTGATTATCGTCAATTCCAAGATGTCCCTTATTCGATTTATAAAGATCCAGTGTGGAAAACAGACACCCAAAAGAACAAAGCTGAATTGGAACGTGTTGCGTTTTATCACTGTGATCAAGTCGGTACTCCGCAAACTTTAAGCAACGAGTTAGGCGAGTGTATTTGGGAAATCAAACAGGATACATGGGGAACAACACAAGAAATCAAAACTGCAAATGAATCCAATCCACTTGAGCAAAGTAACCTAAGATTCCAAGGTCAATATTACGATAAAGAAACAGGTTTACACTATAACCGTTATCGTTATTACGAACCGTATAGTGCAAGGTATGTGAGTAAAGACCCGATTGGGTTATTTGGTGGATTAAATAATTCGGTTTATGTAAATGATCCAAATCAGTGGATTGATCCGATGGGGTTAAATGAATCACTCGGAAGTGCGATGAAAGATGCTTTTGTAGATAGAATACCCGGTTCACAAATACCGAGTAGATTAAAAAATAAACCGGGTGCAGTTCAAATGACAGATCGAGTTTTAACTGGTATGAATGCAAATGTCACTGCTGCTGCTTTAGTTGGAGTTAGTGCTTCAGCTTCATATGATGGAAATGGAAAGTATAGTGTGAAAGGTGGAAATACATACGGAATAGCGTTGGAAGCAACAACCACTAGAGAAGTATTGAATGCTGGTAATTTAAAAGATGGGAAATATTATGAAGCATGTGCAAGTGCAGGTGCAGGATTAGCTGTGAGTGTTTGTGGAGGTTATTCAATGAATGGTGGTTTTTATGGAAATATTGCCTTAGGTGTTGGGTTAGGGGCATCATTAAGTGGAGTTAGCGGAGAAAAAAGATCATATGACCCTTTAGCTCCGAAAACAGTAGTCGATCACGAACAGCTAAAAAGAAATCAACAAATGCTTCCACAAGGACCTTTAAATTTTGGGGGGTTAAGATAAATGTCGGATGGATTCATTTTAATTTTATTTTTATCATCACTGCTACTTTATGTTATTTTATTTTGTATAGTTCGATTTTATTTGTTTAAATATTTTACTAATAAAAATATTGCAATTGACTATTTGGATTTCAATTTAAAAAGTTTTCAACATACTAAGTATCTTTATAAAATAGTTTTTAAAGGTTTTGATAATGGAAATTTATATGCAAAAAGATTAAGATTTTTATATCTTATACAGATTTGTTTTTTATTTATTTTTGTTATTTCATTTTTTTTAATGTTGAGTTGATTTATGAAGTTGAGTTTTGTTTGTTTTTTTTTATTTTGGTCTAGTTTTTTAAATGCGCAGTGTATCAATATAGATGGATTAGATAAAAATAAAATAATGGAAATGAGTTTGTACTCTTTGCAAGGAAATGAAAATAAAATTGAAAAAAATATTGAAAATATGAAAGATGGGTATTATGTGAACTATTATTATGGGTATTCATATTTGATTGGAAAAAATAGATTAAAGGACTATGAACTTGCTAGGTTTTATTTGAGTAAGTCTGCTAATTATTGTTTTTCTCCAGCCCACTATTCACTAGGTTATTTGTATTATTTACAAGGAGATTTATCAAATGCTAAGAAATGGTTTATTTCAGCGAGAAATCTTGGAGATAATTTAGCTGCTCATCAATTGGGTACTATCTATAAAAATGAAAAAGATACAGGAAAAATGTTGGAAAATTTATTGTTTGCTGACAGTAATGGTTTTACACCTTCTATTACAGAGTTAGGAGTTATTTATTATGATGGTACTTTAGTTAAAAAAGATTTAAAAAAAGCATTTGATTACTTTGAAAGAGCTGCGAAAAAAAATGACCCATTAGCACAAAATAATTTGGGTTGGATGTATGAACATGCTGAAGGTACAGAAAAGAATATAGGAAAATCCGAATATTGGTATCAAATAGCTTCAGAAAATGATTTTAATTTAGCAACTGAAAATTTAAAGCGGCTAAAAAATATTATTAGTCAAAAGGATAATGTTACATTTTAGTGATAATATGATTCATATCAATATAACCCTGAAATCACTCGTTATGGTTATGATGTATTCGGTTATCGATTATTTAAGAAAAA